>JAFUDL010000498.1 GCA_017459225.1 Kiritimatiellia bacterium | reverse complement strand
GTCGGACGCGGTTTCCTCGAAGAAACGCTCAAGCGCCTGGTAGTCGCGGTTCATGAAGTCCACCTTGAATCCCTTTGCGCCCATTGCCGCATAGCGGTTGAACACCCTGAGGCGCACATCGCGGTCGATGAGCGGCGCCCATGCCGCCCAAAGAATCACGCCCACGCCCTTCGACTTTGCGTACGCGATCACGCCGGGCACGTTCACCGCCTCGCGCGGTCTTTCGAGGTCGAGATGCTCGGACCAGCCCTCGTCCATGATGATGTACGCGATTCCGTTCGCCGCAGCGAAGTCGATGTACGCCTTGTACGTCTCGAAATTGCATCCCGTATTGAGTCCCGGCACATCGGTGATCTTGAATCCGTTCCACCAGTCCCACGCCACCTGTCCGGGCTTGATCCAGGACGTGTCCTCAAGACGGCACGGCTCGGCGAGAGCATAGACGGCGTCGCTCTCCACCAGTCCGCGCAGTTCGTCCGCCAGCACGAACACGCGCCAAGGGAACGCCCTCGTTCCCTTCGTCTTCGCGAGATACGGATGGCGCGACTTCACGTTCGTCATGCGCCGTCCCTTCTCTACGTCCTTTGGAACGCCCGCCTGCCACGAACGCAGCATGTCCTTCTCTCCGCTCTTCCTGAAGAAGTTCAGTCCAGGATAGTCGAGCAGGTTGGACTCCGTCACGCATACCACGCCTGCACCGTTCACCTGCGCCGTGAAAGGCGTCATCACGATCTGGGGATGGCCTGGCTTCACGCTTTCCACCGGACCTATGCTCGCCGGCTTCTCCCATCCAGTCTGGAAATGCCCCTCCTGCGCATAACACAGTTCCGTTCCCTCCGGGAAACGCACGTTCGTATCCTCCGCCGTCACCGTGATCTCGCCCGGAAACGCCGTCTCGAAACGCCACGCCACGCCGTCATTGCGCGCATGCAGCACAAGCGCCCATGCGCCGAAGGCCACCCTTGTCTCGTTTGCGGCAAGATCCACGCTCGCCTTCTTGTATATCGGCGTGGCAACGCGTCCTTCAACGCTGCGCTTCGTCTCCTTCGGCGTCACGCCCGCACGCGCTCCGTTCATGCGACCATGCTCGCGGGTCGTAAGACCGATCCACGTATCGTCTACCACCGTCTTTCCTCGCCGCAGCACAGAATAGCTCATGCCATTCTCGGAGACTGCCAGGCGTATCTCGTTCAGGCCGTCAGGCGACTTGGCGCTGAACATTGCCGCCGTTAAAGGCTGCACGGCCGCCACAAGCAGCGCGCATGCAGAGAATATTGGAATCTGCTGGAGGGTCATGGGAGTTTCCATTCTTAGTTCAAAGTTCGAAGTTCAGAGTTCAGAGTTCAAAGTTTGAAGTTCAGAGTCAGAGGGAGTGAATCAAGGCGGAAGAATCTTTTTGCGAAGGGAGTCCATCAGGAGGATTGACGCCGAACGCGAAGCCTGCTGCGGGAACGAATCTGGGGCTATTGCCTCATGCACGCGAATGCGCCATATGACCGTGCGCCCCGCGAGGTCGTGCCAGGGCTGCCCCTTCGCGAGGACGGGAGGATCGCAGACCACGGACACCGGCAGCAGCGGCGCGCGCGCGCGAATCGCGAGCTGCGCCGCGCCGCGCCTCCACTCGCGCTTCTGCGCATCCACCGGAGTGCGCGTACCTTCTGGAAACATGATGAGATTCACTCCGGACGCGAGAAGCGACGCCGACTCCTCCACAAGACGTGCGGGATCGTCGTTCATGAGAAAAGCGCCCTTGACGATGAGCGAGTAGAAGAAGTTGCGCCCCGCTGCAGCCTTCGCCACCGCTGTGGCATCCGGCAGAAGCGATGTAAGCACCACCACGTCTATCAGCGTTGGATGGTTCGCCACCACCACGCAGCCGCGCGACGCGGCAAGGCGCGCTCTGTCCTCCGGCGAGATCTCAACACGGAAGAGCCCCGTCACGCGCGCCGCCCACACGAAGAGCCGCCAGCTCGCCTTCACGAGCGCGCGCTGCGCACGCCGTGCGCGCAGAAGAGCGAGTGGGGGGAACAGAACGGCGCCCAGCACGAGGCTGCCCAGCGCGTAGGCAACGAAGAAGAATCCCCCTAGAACGCTACGCGCAAAATGCATGTCACCCCCACGCAAGCGAGAACTGCGCCGTCGCAAACATCGACGCCCGCCCTTCCAGAAAGTCCACCAGCGATTCGAACGACGCGGGCGGCGCGTCGGAGCGGCGCAGCACGGCACGCACCGCGCCCTCGCCATCTCCCGGCGCGAGGCGCACCGCAACGGAACAGGCAGCCTGCTCGGGACTGAGCGCGCCCCTGTACATTTCAGGAGTGGACTCCTCGGCATACGCATACAGCGCAGGGCACTGCATTGCCATGGCCTCCAGAAGGCCCATTTCAAGCGAACGCTCGCGCGCCGCGACGGCGTTGTACGCGGACCTGTTGCCGGTGAAAAGCGAGAACGCGCCCGGCGTCGCGTTGTGCACTGACGCGGAGAAACCCGCCGGCGACATCTCCCCCTCTTCGTGGAACTGGCGCATAAGCTTCGCCGTGACGCCGATCTCGCCCCAGCGGGACGCGAACACGACCGGCACCTCGCCGTCAGGCTTGACGCGCCATGCAACTGAAATCGCCGCGCGTTCCACCTCCGTGAGGCGGCGACGCGCCAGAGGCGGCACAAACGAAACATCTGGCCTTGGTGCCTCAGCTGTAGCCCGCCAAACCGCAAACGCCTCAATTCTGAAAGTCTTTATGGATTCTGCCTGTCTCATAAGATGGCAACATTATAGCATATCTTGTGCGGGCATGTGCCAAGTAGTTAGGTGGTTTGGTGGTTGGGTGGTTGGGTAGTTGGGTGGTTGGGTAGTTGGGTGGTTGGGTAGTTTAGTGGTCAGGCACTACGCACCAGGCACTCCAACTAGAACTTGTCCACGCATCTGTCAATGATGCGAAAATCGCTCTTCACCGTCACGCGCCACCTGCCCATCACTTTCTTCTTGCGGCGATCGACTATCGTCACGGTGAGAATCATGTCGTCACGTTCCCAGAAGCCCGTGAAGCCAGCATCGTTGAATTCCCACGAGTCCACGGAAGTCTTCACCAGGACATCACATTCCTCCGCCCTTGCCGCCACTTCGAAGCCCCTATGCCTCAGCGCCTCTTCGAGCGCAGCCTTGACGCGCTTTTCCGTCTTCTCCACGAAGAACGCAGTATCCTGCCTGCACTTCTCCACATGTCTCGGCAGGCACTCCTCCACGCTGCCCATCACCCACAGCGTGCGGCATCCCGGTGCAAATGCGAGCGACAGGGCAACACATGCCGAAACGAGGAAGTCTTTTGGACGCATCATGTGCTTGCCTCCAGATCGGGATCCCATTCGCGGCAGACGACGCGGTCGTCGAAAGGCAGCACCTGCGAGCCGATTGTCTGCGTGGTCTCGTGTCCCTTCCCGCACACGACGACCACATCGTCCGCAGATGCGTTGGCGAGCGCGTAGTGGATCGCCTTCGCGCGGTCTGGCACAACGGCGACGTCGGAGCCAGGGGGAATGCCCGCCACTATCTGCTCGATAATCGCGAGAGGATCCTCGCTGCGCGGATTGTCGCTCGTGACGACGAGTCGGTCGGCAAATCGAGCGGCGGCGGCGCCCATGAGCGGACGCTTCCGCGTGTCACGGTCGCCGCCCGCGCCAAAGACCGCCCACACGCGTCCCTTCGCAAACTCCCTCACTGTGGAGAGCACATTGGCGAGAGCATCGTCCGTGTGGGCAAAATCCACGAACACGTCCGCCGCGCTGCGCGTGGCCACGCGCTCAAGGCGTCCCCATCGAGGCGTGAGGCGCGGCACCGCGGCGCGCACCGTCGCTCGCGTCACGCCTGCACCTTCGGCGAGAGCGGCCGCAAGCAGAACATTCTGCACGTTGTACGCGCCGACGAGCGGACACTTCTCCCTGACGAATTCGCGCAGGTCGCCATCAGGATCGGGCGCTCCCTCGATTCCGCCAGGCACCGTGAGTCCGCACGCGATCGTCTTCAGCGGCAGCGAACGGCACATCTCGGCGAGACGCCGCCCGTATTCGCCGTCCTCGCACACCGCCGCGGGCGCGCCGGGATTGGTCTCGGCGAGACGGCGGAAGAGATCCGCCTTCGCCTGGAAATACGCCTCCATCGTCTTGTGGTAGTCGAGATGGTCCTCGGTGAGATTCGTGAATGCGCATCCTGCGAACACGGTATCGCCGGTGCGATGCTGATGGATGGCGTGGCTTGACACTTCCATCACGCAGTCGGCAATGCCGTTTGCCTCCATCTCCGCGAAGATGTCCTTGAGGGCCTTGAGCGGCGGAGTGGTGTATCCCGAGGAGAAGCGCCGCGTGCCGGTATCCACCTCCACAGTCGTCACAAGCCCGCCGCCGCCAAGAAACTCGCGCAGAATCCAAGCCGTGGTCGTCTTTCCGTTAGTGCCCGTGATTCCGAACACCCTCATATTTCATCCTCCTCGGGCATCTCCTCGGGAATGTCGGGCTCGATCTCGAGATACCTCAGCACCACCTCCGCGATCTTCCTGAAGGTCGGCGCAGCGCAAATGCCGCCCTGATGGTTGAAAACAGGCACGCCCGCAGCCTCGGAAGTGGCCTTGCTGCGGCAGTAGTAGGGCTTCTGAAACGTTACAAGCACCACGAGCTCGGGACGCGTTGCCGGCACTATGCCGATGAACGTCGCATTGTAGTTCGTAGAGGAGTATCCACGCCCCTCCTTCATCTGCGCGGTGCCTGTCTTTCCTGCCACGGAGTATCCCGGCACGGCCGCGCGCTTCGCCGTGCCGCCTTTCTTCGCGACTCCGGTCATCATAGCGCGCACCGTGCGAGCCACTTCGGTCTTCACCACCCTCCCAACTACTTCCTTCTTGTGGGAGTACACCTCCGTGCC
>JAFUDL010000497.1 GCA_017459225.1 Kiritimatiellia bacterium | reverse complement strand
GGAACCGCTTCTTCTGTATGAAGTAGCAGAACATAAGCCGATTGAGCATAACGGACGCGTACCACTCGCAATTCTCCTTGCCCGCAACGTTCTCGATGCCCTTCACGAAGAGATCGTGTTCTCTGCGGAATCCCTGGTAGAATTTCTTCGTCACTTCGGTCGCGTTCACTAGGAAGGTCCTGTTGACGCGCTCTGCCACGTCCACGATCGTCGGCGACTCCTCGTAGGAGAACGATATCCCGCGCAGCTTCTCGAGCAGGAAGACAGCCTGGTCGTCCTGCACGTACTCCACCGTGACGAGCTGGCGTTTGTCGACAGATTTCACAGGCACCGACCAGACGTGATGGAGAGTCTCCGCCGAGGAGACGTACACGGCGAGATAGTCGTGGAACATCTTCCTGATCTTCGCGTCTAGCTGGCGGCGGATCGTGGCGTCAGGGAGAGTCGTCGCCTTGCAGACGAGGATGCGGAAACCCTTCTGCTGGGCGACCTCAGAAAACGCGAACGTGGACTCTCCCACCTGAAACGGCAGGGCGGCGCGCGAGGTCGGGCTGTTCCACCCGCACTCGATGAAGAGCTGCCGGAAATCGCCGTCGCGCAGATAGCCAAGAAATTCATCCTTTGTCATGGCGTTGTCCTTTCACGTGCCATTCCCATGGAGCAGATGATATGCGCCACAATTGGCGAGGCATCCTCCTCTTCTGGCACTATGCAGAGCTCGTTGTCTTTGTGGAACTCTAGCACTGTCTGGATGATGTCGTCCACCGGCAGATGCTTCTGCAGCATCTTTCCGAGCGCGTTCTTCGCCGTCTCCTTCATCGGGTAGGCATACACCTGGTCGGCGGCGGCCTTGAGGTTCTGCTCGAAGAGCGGCAGAACGTCCTCATTCAGACGGTTCTGGAGAATGGAGAAGATGCGGTACTTGGTTGAGGACTTCGATCCCAGCACTCCTGCAGCCGAGGACTGGATGTTCTTTACGGACGAGATTGCCTTTGCGACGAGCTCGTGGTGGTTTGCGAGCGGCTGCAGCTTCGGCGTGTCGGGACTGCAGGCAAGAGCCTTGAATATCTTGACCGGAGACTGCGACTCCGCCTTGCCTTCCGCGTTTAGCCATATCAGCATGTCGTTCTCGTTCGCCGTACGCGCGTAGGTAATCACACCCTCTGGGCATTCGCCGCATGGTTTCGTGGAATAGACGACATTCGCCATGTTCTGAATCTTCTCCCGGAGCGCGGGATTGTCCCTGGTGGCCGATTCCCATATCTGGAACGCCTGCGAGGCGAGATCCACCTCGCCGTCGTCGTTCTCGTCCAGAATGCCCGCCTTCTCGTTGAAGATGTCCTCTAGGTTCTGCTTGTTGCCCTCGAAGAAAACCTCGTCGGAGCCAACGGCTTCGGCGTTCGCGTTGATGCGCTCGTTGAGACGGTCTTTCAGGCGGATGATCTCGTTGATGCCCTCCTGCGGGAAGAATGAGTAGCAGTATACTTCGGCCGACTTCTGCCCGATGCGGTCCACGCGGCCCGCACGCTGGATGAGGCGAATGATGGCCCATGGGAGATCGTAGTTGACGACGATGTGCGCGTCCTGCAGGTTCTGCCCCTCGGACAACATGTCCGTCGCGATCATGATGCGCGTCTGGCGTTCGTACGGAATCGGCGGCATGTGGTTGGAGACGGGCGAGAAGCGGTTCACCTCCGCGATGACGTTCTCCGAGTCGCCGTCCACCTGAGCGATGTTTTCAACTCCGCGTGCCCGCAGCTGTTCGGCGATGTAGCGGGCGGTGTCGGAGTACTGGGTGAACACCAGCACCTTCTCGTCGCCGTGCGTCTTTGAAACGAGTTCCTCAAGCGCGTTCAGCTTCTCGTCGTCGGACAGCATCCACTCTCCGCAGTGCGCGAGCATTCTCATGAGAACTGCGTTGTCGCCCTTGAGCGCCGTGGCGAACGACTTCTTGAAGAACCGTGGACTGATCCATTTCACCGAAGCGGGCGCGTTCGCTGCAAGATCCTCGTATGCATCCTTGCCGGACTGCGCATACTCCGACGATTCAGTCGTGATCTTGAGAATCAGCTCGCCCTTCTCGTCCATGTCCTCGAAGACGCCGTCGCCGATGTCGGTGTCTGACGCGCGCATAGGCAGGTCAAGCGCGTTCTTTATCGCGTGGAGATACATGGCGTTTCTGACGGCGTGGCGGTAGAGCGACATCAAGAACGCCACGCCGCTGGAATCCATGCGCTTGTAGAAGCCACTTCGGCAGAAGCCCATCATTCGCTTGCCGGCGCGGGAGAGATTATCGAGAATCTGCTTCTCGGCGGCGGTGGCCGTCTGCGCTGCAGCTTCGTCGATGTAGTGCTGAAGTCCGTAACGGGGAAGCGCAAGGTCTCCCATCCAGTCGATCATCTGATCGCAGTAGAGACGCTCGAACATGTCCCCTGCCTTTGTGCGGAACTTGATCGACTTCGGCATTCTGTCGGGGAAGTAGTTGCGCGTGCCGTCACGCATTTCAAGGTACTTGCGTCCGCTGGAGTGGTCGGTTTTTGCATAGTGGGTCTTGATGAATGTGCGCGTGCGGCGCACGAGGTAGAGCTTCATCAGATCGCGCCAGTCGTCGGCAAAGAAGCTCTTCTCGAAGGCGCGGATGGAGTCCATTGGCACGTCGCTGTACTTCATCGCGAATGCCTGATCGCCGCCTTCGGCCCTTATCTGGAGCTCTGGACGTATTCCTAGCTGCACGTCGGGATCCACGAAGAGCTTGAGCTGGCTGGCCAGGTCAGTGAAATCCTTGTTGTAGGGCGTGGCGGTGAGCAACAGCACCTTGTTGCCCTGGTAGGCAAGCAGGTCCTTGACCGTCGCGTAGCGCTGCCCGTCCGCATTGCGGAGGTTGTGGCTTTCGTCGATGATCACGAGCTTGTAGTAGCGTTCCCTGCGGGGATCGAACTTCTCGGCAATGGAGCGTATGCCCATCTTCAGGTCATACTTGTCGGCATAGCCGCGCCACATCTCGCGCAGGTTTGGCGGACACAAGACAAGAGTGGAGGCGCCCAGCACCTCCTCGTAGTACTTCGCCACGGCGCAAGCCGTGATCGTCTTGCCAAGGCCCACCACGTCGCCTATCATTGCGCCGCCGCGCTTCTCCAGATGCCGCACGGCGAGCTTCACCGCCGTCTTCTGGAAGTCGAACAGCTCCTTGTCGAAGGGAGACGGCAGATGATATTCGCTTACGCCGCTTCGGGCCTCGCGGCTGAGGTGGTACATGATCTTAAGGTAGATTTCATACGGCGTGGGGCCTACGACAGACGCCCAGCTTGCGTCCAACACATCGACGAGATCCTTCGTGACGTCAATTGAGAGACGGTCGTTCCAGCGGTCGTCGAACCATTTCGCGTAACGTTGGTTGTCGTGGAAATCACCGAACTCGGCGTTCAGCTCGCCGTTTCTGAGCATGCCGCTGAACGTGAGGTTGCTTGACCCCATGATCGACATTATCGGATTGGATGTATCCTGCGGGCGATGAGCCAGATACAGCTTCGCGTGAAGCGGATAGCGTAGATGCAGCTTCACGCATACTTTTCCGTCGACCAGCTGCTGACGCAGCCTCTTCAGTGTGTCTTCGTCCTCCGCAGTGGGAACACCGAGCGTCAGCTGTCTGCGAAAATCCTGCGTCACCTGTCGCCGCCATCGCAGAACCTTTCGTGGTCTACAATCTCCTCGTCGAGGTCGTACATGTCCTGAATGACGCTTGAGGGCGGGCGGAACATTCCTATGAGGAGCCGGCAGACGCGCACAACCGGCTCCATGAAGTCACCTCCCCTCTTCTCCATCACCTCGCAGCCAGGAAGGCTGTCTATGTCGTCCGCCACAAGCTTCCATCCTCTAAGGTTGAAATAGCCCACGCAGAAATCGGCACGCTTCACGCCGACGTTCTTGAGAATGTCATGAAGTCCGTCCTCGAACTTGGTTTCAATGTTGTCGAATATTCTAGACACGACTCACTCCCTCTTTCCGTTGAAACCAACCTCCATCGTCGCATTCGCAGACGAGCAGAACCTCCTTGACGCCAGCGCGCTGCGCTTTCGTCAAGTTCCGCAAAAACACTTCTACTCTATTTGCTGATTCCGTTCTCATCGCTCGCGGCGTCACCGCGAACGGACAACAAGGATTGAACCCTTGGAAATGGATGAGGAAATTAAAATGGGCGACGCCCTAACGCCTCGATCCATATCAGTCTGAGGCACCTGAGACGAGCCCTGAAGAAATATGAACCAAGATGAAAGAACGCGCCCAGATAGGCGCGCACTAACACACTTGGCGATTCTTCAAATTTCTCAGGTTTTCAGACTGTCGCCAGTTTGCAGTTACGCAAATTTAGGTCGTTCGGCTTTGGGAGGGCGTCGGTTTTATCGAAGCCGCCACACCCTTTCGCAGAACTATGTCCTTCCTGCCGCCGGAGGATACCCTGCCAGCGGTTGGGATTGGTTGTTATTATACCATAGTTTGCGCCGCCGCGACGAGATATCGCCTCAAAATGTTATTGAGCGTGATTGCATTTTCATCGTCTGACTCTCTTCCCCCAATAGAGAGTTTACTATACTGATGACGATCGTACAATGGAATGGATGCGGCGGACGAATGAGTCCGCCGCATCCATTCGGTCGGCCGTATCGGTGGTGCATCAGCACGCGGCACGGTACGGCGTGCGCCCGTGCACCTGCTCGGGAAGCATCTCCGGTGGCGGCTTGCCGTTGCACGACGGCTGCTCGTCGATGACGCCGAGCTCGAAGACGCAGACGATGGGCGTGTACGCCCTGGGCATACCGGGCATCGCGATCATCACGCAGTCCTCGCAGAACGAAGACGCCTCAGGCGGCGACAAGTACGCGCCGACGCAGGCGAATCCCGTCACCACGACTGCAGGGAAGTGAGCGGCTCCCTACACGGAGGGTGCCGTTTACTATTTCGCCATGGTCTTCACAAAACGAACCTTGCCGATGCGGTAGCGGCGATGGCCATCTCCGCAAGGCAGCGGCAGTTCATAGACGGGCGTGCCGTCGGCCTTGCCCACCGAAACGTACACGTCATATTCGCCGGCGCTGAACGTGGGCGCGTCCCAACGACCGAGAATGCATTGGAACTCATGAGCAGCAACCGGCGCCGAACCGGGCGCACCGACCTTCAGCTCGCGCAGGTTGAAGGCTTCGTCCGCCAGCACGGCCATGATGCGGCCCTTCGCGTCCTTCACCGTCAGGCATGGGAATGCGTCCGCATAGCATGGCGCCACGCCAGCGTTTGACCATTTCCACTTCACGGCGAAAGGCCGTGCGTCCTTCCCCGCCTGGACCACATCCGGCCATGTGGCCTCGCGCAACTGGAAGCGGTATCCGAGACGGCGATTGATCCGGTCGACCGCGTCGCGGTTTTCGTTCAGAAGCCTGGACGCGGGGCCGTGGATCGACATGTAGCTCGCATGCATATCCTCCACGCTTTTCACTAGCAGTTCCCGCGACCACGCACCACGCTCCATCGAGCCGAGATAGTGCTCGTGCTCCAGCACCACCGGCAATGTGCGCCAGTAGCGCTCGGCCTGGTCGGCATGGTACCAGCTGTTCGGCGGGTTGGCCACGAGGATCGAATCGTCGCGCCACCCAACGCCTCTCTCGCGCGCATAGTCAAGAAGCGGGTAGTTCCCGCTCCTGTTCGTCGGGCCGGAGACGTCGTCCGATATGACGAGCTGGGTGCGGGGAAAGCACTTCACATGAAGGTCTATGTGCGTCTTGACGTCCGCATTCATCTTCTCCTGCGGCACTTTCGACGACATCAGCGTGTGCCCCTCGCCCCACAGGCCATAGGTGCCGATGTCCATGAACGCCACCTCGGCTCGCCCATCGTAGCGCCTCGCGAACGCCTTGAGGAAATTCTCCAATTTCGCGAGGAAGACAGGATCCACGAAGTCCGGATCGACCAGGTTCCCCTTCTCGTCCGGACCCTTTCCCCATCTCCACCGCACGCCCTTCGCGCCTGCGTCGAACACCCACTTTGGCGTGGCGTATTCAAGCCAGCTTTCGCTGCACGTGATGCGGAACGCGATCTGCCCGCCGCGTTCGATCCACCGCTGGGCGGGAGTGTCGAGCGCAGCCCAGTTGAACCTTCCCTCCTCTGGCTCCAGATACGCCCATGGGATGCGCAGGTAGCAGACGGAACAGCCAGGGAACCACTCCATCGCGTCGCCCGGCTCAATGGTGGAACCGTAGTTGCTCGGCACGTTTGAGTAGTAGTGCATGGTCCAGCCCATGCCCGGATTCACTAGCACCCTCCCGTCGTCGACCGGTCTCACTGTTGCGCTATTCGCAGCCGACGAGACCATCGCGACGGCAAGCGCCGAAGCGCCCATCTTCTCTGAGAACTTGACGGTCATTGTGCCATCTCCTTTCAGCGGTTCCCTGCTCCAGCCATGATTGTACCATGCCCCAGCCCCGTAAATCAAGCCCGTTCTTGCAACCCAAACGCATAGGAGCGCATCTGAGCAATTCGCCGCCGAGCCTTCTGATGATTGGAAACAACTATCTGAAACAACTTGCCTTTGGCGCACGGGCTAACACGCGCGAGCCCATTTGCCAACTTTGGAACGGATTCCCGTCTGAGGTGAGAATCTCACGGTTGTCCGTATCGTAGAAATACCGCTCGATGGTGGCGAACTTCGGATAGAAGTTTACGATGATTCCGCATGGCATCTTGAAGCGCGAAGCGCGAACTGCGAAGCAGCCGCAAGGCCCCGCGCCCGCGCCCCTCTTTCAAAGTTGTTTTTACCAGTTGTTCTGGTTGTTTCCAATCTAAAAACGCATGGATGAAAAACACAGATGCGCCCAACGCATGGGGACTGTCCCCGCATGGCAATGGCCAAACCACTCCATGCGGACTGAATTGTGATATACTTATTGGCGATGGCAGTGATACTACATGTGGACATAGACGCGTTCTTCGCGTCCGTAGAGCTTCTCTCGCACCCAGAATGGCGCGGGAAGCCGCTCATCGTCGGCGCAGGGCCCCACGAGCGCGGCGTAGTATCCACATGCTCATACGAGGCGCGCAAGTACGGCGTGCGCTCCGCCATGCCGTCGCGCACCGCCTACCAGCTATGCCCGCACGCGATCTTCACGCCGCCCCACATGTCCGCCTACCAGAAGGTCTCGGACAAGGCGTTCGAGACGTTCTCGCACTACACTCCATACGTCGAGGGCGTCTCGGTGGACGAGGCGTTTCTCGACATCGCAGGTTCTCTTCACCTTTTTCCAGGCGCCACGCTTTGTGAACGCGCCATCTCACTCGGCGAGGCACTGCGCGCCGAGATCCGCCGCGTCTGCGGTGTCACGTGCTCAGTGGGTATCGCGCCCAACAGGCTGCTCGCGAAGATCGGCTCGGAGGAGCACAAGCCCGACGGATTCACGCTCATGCCGTTCGAGCCAGACGACATCGCGCGCTTCCTCGCCCCAAAGCCCCTCGGCGTAATCTGGGGCGCGGGGAAGAAGACCGTCGAGGCGCTCAAGCCGTACGGCATCGTCACCTGCGGCGACCTGCAGCGGCTTGGACGCGGCAACGCGCTCGTCTCTGACGACCTTGTGGACATGGCCTTCGGCATCTCAGACGACCGCGTCTACTGGGAAGAGGGCCGAGAGAAGTCCGTCTCGCGCGAACACACCTTCGGCGAGGACGTCTCGGACCGCGCCACCGTGCGCGAAACCCTCCTCTCTCTCGTCGCCGACGTAGGCCGCCGCTTCCGCCGCGAAAACCGCTGGGCCCGCACCGCACGCCTGAAGCTGCGCGACGCATCCTTCAACACCATCACCCGCCAGGCTCCACTCGAAGAGCCCTCCCGCGACGACATCACATTCCGCCGCGCCGCACTCGCCCTCTTCGACCGCGAATGGCCCGAAGGCCGCACCTGGCGCAAGGCCGTGCGATTAATCGGATTCGGCGTGACGAACTTCCAGGACTCTCCCGACGACGACGAGCCCACTCTCTTCGAGAACCCGTCCGCCGAGACACGCCGCAAGCGCGAACGTCTTTCCGACGCCCTAGACGCCCTCCGCGCCAAAGGGCTGCTCCACTAGCGCATTCCGCGCGTGGCGGCCTTCGGAACCCGCCGGGGACTGTCCCCATGCGTTTTCACAACCTCCGACTTCGGACTTCTGACTTCGAGTGACACGCGCGACGCGCGGCCGCCACAAGCAGCGCCCGGGCGATCTTGCTGACGTCTGAAGTCTTAAGTCAGAAGTCCTCACCTCTATGGCACATGCACTCATAGGTTCATCATATCGACTCAGCAACTCTGAAACTACGTCCTAGAAGGAAACTCACTCCGAATCTTCTGGCGCATTTACAATCTTTAGGAAGTCTCCAAGAAATCTGGCAAGTTCACTTTCCGAAGCCACGTCTATCTTTGTCGTCTTGATATTCGAATAGGAATTTGCGCGACAATACCCATCTTCACAACATGACATACCGTCTGAAATATGTACTAAAGATTTCAAACGCTCTAAATACGACCAGACCAGCTTCTGTCTCCCCTCATTCTTTTTTTTGCCCGGAAACAATGGCATTGGGCGCGTGACCGCCAATATCCGTTGCAGTCCACTGGTCTTTTCATTCATCACATAGGCCATCCAGAGTTTTGCACTGTAATAATGGACGATGTAATAGGCCCCCGTCTCCAACCTTGCCACAAGCCTAAACTCATCACAAGGCGACCTATAGCAGAAGCCAACTCCCGCGTTCAACTTCTCTGCTGGCAAGATTCTGCGTTCATTGTCGTCGGCACCTTCAGGTACTATCCTGCAATCCAGCAATTCAGTATGGTACGGAAAATCTAGGTACGGCAAATCTGGGTAAGGCACAACGGCCAAGAAACCTTCAACGACAACATTCTTTCCATAGACATCGGAATCAGGACCTGGTTCGCCGTCACGCATGTTCACGCCAATGTCAAGATAGGTTCCCGCATGGACAAGATGTTCGTCATCATGTAATTCTCCAGAGACAGGCCGCATGATAAGAGGTCCGTATTTGATTTTCTTCAGAACCCCCTTGCATCTTATTAAT
>JAFUDL010000496.1 GCA_017459225.1 Kiritimatiellia bacterium | reverse complement strand
GAATCGAGGCGTTCGCGGATCCGCTCGACTCTAGCTGTAACTTCACGGACGAGGTGCCGGAGTACGCAGGGCGCTTCTGCAAGGACTGCGACAAGGACATCATCAAGCGCCTCAAGGCCGAGGGCAAGCTCGTCCACCAGGCGACGATCGTCCACTCATATCCGTTCTGCGACCGCACCGACACGCCTCTCATCTACCGCGCGATCGACGCATGGTACGTGCGCGTGGAGGACCTGCACGACAAGCTCGTGGCCAACAACTCCACCGTGCACTGGACGCCCGACTACGTGGGCGACAAGCGCTTCGGCAACTGGCTCAGGGACGCCCGCGACTGGAACATCAGCCGCAACCGCTTCTGGGGCAGCTGCATCCCCGTGTGGATCAACGACGCCGACCCGTCAGACATGATCTGCGTGGGCTCGATCGCCGAGCTCGAGGCGCTCTCCGGCGTGAAGGTGACCGACCTGCACAAGCACTTCGTTGACAAGGTCGTGATCGTCAAGGACGGCAAGACCTACCACCGCACCCCCGAAGTGCTCGACTGCTGGTTCGAATCCGGTTCAATGCCCTACGCCCAGCAGCACTATATGGGAGAAGCCGCCGAAGGCGGTAACCATGGTCGGGGTTCGGGGACGCCAGAGGCCCCGTCCGTTGTCGACTTCTTCCCGGCCGACTTCATCGCAGAGGGCCTCGACCAAACGCGCGGATGGTTCTACACGCTCATGCTGCTCGGCACGATGCTCTTCGGCAAGTCGCCCTACAAGAACGTGGTCGTCAACGGCCTCGTGCTCGCAGAGGACGGCAAGAAGATGTCGAAGCGCCTCAAGAACTACCCCGATCCCACGAAGATGCTCGACACATACGGCGCCGACGCGATCCGCCTCTACATGATCTACTCGCCCGTGGTGCGCGCGGAGAACCTCAAGTTCTCCGAGAACGGCGTGAAGCAGATCCTGCGCGACCTTCTGATCCCGTGGTGGAACGCATACAGCTTTTTCGTGACTTACGCAAACGTGGACGGTTTCCACGACGAGGAAGTGTGCTCCCCGAACTCGGACAACGTGCTCGACCGCTGGATCGTATCCTCGATGGAGACTCTCATCGCCGACGTCACGGCGGCGATGGACCAGTACGACCTGCAGCGCGCGGTGCGTCCGTTCGTCGCGTTCATCGAGGACCTCACGAACTGGTACATCCGCCGCAGCCGTCGCCGCTTCTGGAAGAGACAGAACGACGGCGACAAGCTCCAGGCTTACCGCACGCTTCGCTACGTGCTCGTGCAGCTCTCGAAGGTGGCCGCGCCGTTCACGCCGTTCATCAGCGTGACCATCTACCGCAAGCTCAAGGGCAAGAGCGATCCTGAGAGCGTGCATCTCTGCGACTTCCCCACGGCCCGCGCCGGAGCGCGCGACCTCGCGCTTGAGCGCGACATGGCCGCGGTGCAGACCATCGTGAAGCTTGGCCGCCAGCTGCGCGTGGAGAACGACCTCAAGGTACGCCAGCCGCTCGCGAAGATCCTAGTGGCGGGCGTGGACACAAAGCTGGACGACCTGATCCTCGACGAGCTCAACATCAAGTCGATTGAGTACATCGCCGACGAGACGGCGCTCTGCGACGTCAGCTTCAAGGCGAACTTCAAGACGCTCGGGCGCAAGTGCGGCCCCAAGATGAAGGCCGTCGCGGCGGCGATCGCCGCGATGAAGAGCTTCTCTGGATCTGCCAGTGTTGAAGGCTTCGACCTGACGGAAGAGGACGTACTTGTCACGCGCACGCCGAAGGCGGGCATGGTGGTGGCGTCGGAAGGCGCCGTGGTGGTGGGCCTGGAGACGGCCCTCACGCCGGAGCTCGTGGCCGAGGGGCTCGCCCGCGAGTTTGTGAGCCATGTGCAGTCTATGCGCAAGGAGGCCGACTTCGAGGTGACGCAGCGCATCGTGGTGACGGCAGAGGTGGACGCCGAGACCGAGGCCGCGCTCACTGCGCATGTCGACTACGTCAAGGCCGAGACGCTCGCCTTGTCGCTCGACTTCGCGCCGTGCGAAGGCGCAAGCGTGGACCTCAACGGACACGCCGCGAAGATCGCGGTGGCCAAGGCGTAGGCGATGCTGCACGTAGTAGCCACTCCCATAGGCAACCTCGGTGATCTATCGCCGCGTGCGCTTGAGGCGCTGAAGGGCGCCGCCATCATCGCCTGCGAGGATACTCGCCGCACATGGCAGCTTCTGTCGCATTTCGGCGTGCCGCGTCCCGAGATGGTGTCGTACCGCCAAGGCAACGAGGAACGAGTGACGGAGCGCATCGTCGCCGCCGTGAAAGGCGGCGCAGAGGTGGCGCTCTGCTCGGACGGTGGCTACCCGGGCATCTCGGATCCCGGCTACCGGCTCATACGTACATGCGCGAAGGAGAACGTGCCGTACGACGTGATCCCAGGCGCGAGCGCGGTGAACGTGGCGCTTCTCATGAGCGGACTCTCCACGTCGTCGTTCACTTTCAGGGGATTCCCTCCGCGCGGACCCGGCGCGCTGCGCAACTGGTTCGCGGAGGACCGCGACAAGGAGCACACTCTGATTTGCTACGAGTCGCCGTTCCGCATCGGCGCCACGCTTGAGGCG
>JAFUDL010000495.1 GCA_017459225.1 Kiritimatiellia bacterium | reverse complement strand
GAATTGAAACGACGGCGAAACGCTGACCGGGACATGGACGGCGTCGCCCGCCACGCGCGGGCGTGAATTGAAACGGCCGCACGAGCGACCCCACCGTGATGTGGATCGTCGCCCGCCACGCGCGGGCGTGAATTGAAACACGATACCCCAGAGCCTACAGGGGCTTGAGTTGGTCGCCCGCCACGCGCGGGCGTGAATTGAAACATCGAGCGCTACGCGCTGCCGAAGCCCGCCGTGTCGCCCGCCACGCGCGGGCGTGAATTGAAACGGCGAACGACCTTGCTACACTCCGCGCCGACTAAGACCTCATCTTAATGAAGATTATGACAACGAATATCAATGTGGCGAACACGAATCCGAACAGCAGTTCACCGCAAATGAATGCAGGTGCGTCCATGTTGTCGTTTGTGTCTTCTTTTTCTATGGCGAACATTTTACACCTAGATTCGGGGGATTGATAACATGGTAGATGGAAAGGGGGAAGTCACCCCCCCAGTTGCCGCAAGGGACTTTGACTTGACCGACAGGGGAGGGAAGAGGTAAAATATACAGCAAAAACGTTTTCAAAATATGAGAAAAACATTCGCCATTCTGGCACTCGCCGTCCTTGCCGGCTGTTCGGATCGCTCCGCGCAAAGCGTCGATCCGCGCGTGGCAGATGCGTCGCGTCCGCTCGTGTTCCTAACTCACCCGACGGAGCCACCGTGCTCCTACACAAACGAAGCCGGCGCCGTCGTTGGCACTGACGTCGATCTCGCCCGGCGGATCGCCGCGAAGATGGGGCGCGAACTCGTAGTGGAATCGGTCAGGTTTTCCGAGATACTGCCGCGGCTCAAGGCGGGCACGGCGGATTTCGGCATAGCCACCATCACCATATCTGACGGGGGTTGGAATGAATCGTAAAACGATTCTGATTTCCTCAGTCATATGCATGGCTGTGGCTGCGGCAGGCGTCGTCATGCAGGCATTCGCCGCGGCGGCCGCTGAGTATGATTACGCGTCCGCACCGGAGGCGCCGTTCAAGATGCCGGCGGTTCCCGTGTGGCGCGTGCCGCAGCGCGAGTTCCCGATCACGGACTACGGCGCGGTGACGGGCGCCGTCAAGAACACTTCGGCCTTCGCGAAGGCGATCGCGGCGTGTTCGGCGGCGGGCGGCGGGCGCGTGGTGGTGCCGAAGGGTGACTGGCGCACGGGCGCAATCCACCTGAAGAGCAACGTTGCGCTCGACCTGCGCGAAGGCTCGCGCATTGTGTTCACCGACGATCCGGCGGACTACCTCCCCGCCGTTCACACCAACTGGGAGGGCGTTGAGGCGATGAGCTACTCCCCGCTCATCTTCGCCTACTGCTGCACGAACATCGCCATCGTCGGCAAGGGACGGATCGCGCCGGAGACTGATCTGTGGCGCAAGAAGTGGGACAACCGCAGCACGCCCATGCACAAGGCGTTCATCGCCACGCTCTACGACTGGTGTTCGATGGGCATCCCGCTCGAGAAGCGCGACATCACCCGCTTCCCCGGCTCCCACGCCCGCCCGCACCTCATCCAGGTCAACCGTTCGGCGAACATCCTGCTGGAGGACTTCCTCATCCGCGGGTCGCCGTTCTGGAACATCCACCTGTTCCATTCCGAGAACGTCGTCGTGCGCAGGGTCGACATCTACTCACACGGACACAACACCGACGGAATCGACATCGACATGACGAAGAACGTTATCGTTGAGAACTGCATCTTCGACCAGGGCGACGACGCGGTCATTCTCAAGGCCGCGCGCAACCACGACGCCTGGCGGCTCGGACGCAGCACGGAGAACGTCGTCGTGCGCCACTGCACGGTGAGAAACGGACACGTCCTCATGGGCGCGGGCAGCGACGTCTCGGGCGGAATCCGCAATGTGTTGATGCACGACTGCCAGATGGTGGGGAATGTGAACAACGTCTTCTTCGTGAAGACGAACGAGCGGCGCGGCGGATTCGTGGAGAACATCTACATGAAGGACTGTTCCGTTGAGATGCGCGGGAAGTCCGGTCCGACAAGCGTGGTGGGGATCGAGACGGACGTCCTGTACGAGTGGCGCAACCTGCCGACGTGGGAGGTGCGCGTGACGCGCATCCGTAACATCTGCGCGGAGAACGTCCGCGCCACGCGGGCGCGGCATCTCCTGATGGTCCATGGCGACGCGCGCGATCCCGTGGACGGCGTGACGCTCAAGAACGTGACGTGCGGCGAGACGACGCAGGAGAAAATCGTGGTCGTCAACGCGAAGAACGTGACGATGGACGGCGAGTCCATCCCCTCGCGTCCCGGCAAGGCCCCGTCGTGGTGATTTTCTCAAACAGGTAAATATGGTCATGCAGAAAATGAAACGAATCGTATGCGTTGCCGTTGCGGCGGTGTTAGCAGGCGCGGTGGCGGAGAATGTGCAGCTAAACCTTGGAACCTACCGCGCCGCGCCCGAGGGATTTCCTGGGGCGGTGCTGGTGACGGCGGATGCGGACGGTGCGCCGCATTTCGACTGCGTGGGCGAAGCCGCGCCAGGACGGCGGATGGAGCCGGACACCGTGTTCTGGATGGCGTCGAACACGAAGGGCGTGCTGGCCGCGCTGGTGTTGAACCTTGTCTCGGAGGGGAAGCTGTCCCTCGACGACCCTGTAGAGAAATACTTCCCCTCATGGAAGAAACTTCCCGTCAAGAACCGGCCCACGCTGCGCATGCTACTCTGCCACACCTCCGGACTCGACGTGTTCCCCAAGAAGGCCATTGTGCGCCCCGGTATGGAGGCGCTTGCGGAACATGTGCATGTGGAACCGCTGAAGTTCGAGCCGGACACGAAATATCTCTACAGCAACTGGGACATTGACGTGGCCGCAGCCATCGTGGAGAAGGTCACGGGGCGTCCCTTCGAGGTCGAGATGGCCGAACGCATCTTCAAGCCGTTGGGCATGACCGACTCCACGTTCATCCCCAACGCCTCGCAGAACGCGCGTCGTGCCACGTTCTACAAGTTGTCGGATAAGAAGCCGCCGATGCCCACGAAGATCGTGCGCAACAAACTCGCACCGCCGTACATGGAAGTGGGCGTCCATCCCGAGGCCGGCGGCGGGCTCCTCTCCACGCCGCGGGACATGATCAAG
>JAFUDL010000494.1 GCA_017459225.1 Kiritimatiellia bacterium | reverse complement strand
TGCGCGTGTGCCGGAGCGGCGTTCGGCGACAAGCCGGCGGAGGCGGTGCGCGCCGCACGCTCGGTGCACATGCGGTATGTACCGTCCACGCGCGAGAAGGCAACGGGCGTGCAGGCGACGGTGACCGTGAGGGACACAGTGCCCGGCACGTACTTCTGCGTGGCTTGCTTCGACATGGGCTACTGCGGCTTTCAGGAGCATTTCGACGGTTCGCGGATATTCATCTTCTCCGTATGGGACCCGGGAAATCCATTCAATTTCTCTGCAGACCCCAATGCGGTGAAGGAGGAGATGCGCGTCAAGTGCCTCTTCGCAAAGGATGGCGTGCGCATCGTGCGATTCGGCGGCGAAGGCACGGGCGGACAGGCCAAGATCCCCTATCCCTGGAAGACCGGAGAGCCAGAGACGGTACGTGTGACAGCCGAGCCGGACGGCACGAACCGCGTTGCGTTCACGGCCTGGGTGAAGAAACATGGAATAGGCGACGAGTGGGAACGTATTGCCACGTTCTCCACGCTGCACGGCGGAAAGGGCGCTTGCATAAGGCACGCATCGGCGTTCATCGAGGACTTCCGCAGAAACTTCGAGTCGGCAAAGAAGACGAGGAGGGCAGACTTCGCCAATGTACGCTTCTTCGTCGGCGGCGGCACCGGCACGCCCCGACAAGTGAAGAGCGGAATATTCACTGCGGACAATTCGCCCTCGCGCGCCATATCCGCCGAGCCGGCTCCGGGCGGCTGGACGCTTGCAACCGGCGGCGACACCCCTGACCGCGCAGATCTGCTGAACACGCCCATGGCGGCGTTGCCGGCAGTGTGCATGGCGCAGCCGGGAAGGCTTGCGCGGTACTTCGACGATCTGCCGGCGGGAACGGATCCCGCGACAATTTCGCGGCGCGTGACGGACCAGTTCCTGACGACTCGCCCCGAGAACTACAAGCCAGCAGGCTACCACGGCAACAACGGCTACGGGTGGAACCGCATCGTGCAGTATTCCGTCGTTTCGCTCTGGATGAACGCCATCGCGTGCGCGCGCCTGACGGGCGACGAGTACCGCGTGAACAGGCTGGTGCGCCTCTTCGACGATTTCCTGCCTGGAGGCGCGAAGCACAAGGTCTGTTCGCGCCCGCGCCACGTCGACGACGCGATCTTCGGCGCGCTGCCCTGCGAAATCTACATGCAGAACAAGGACAAGCGGTGTCTCGACATGGGGCTCATGTACGCGGACACGCAGTGGTGCGAACCGTGCGAGGCGAGCTTCAAGGAGCGCGAGAGCGCGCCGCCCGAAGTGCAGCGTGAATACTACGCGAAGGGACTTTCCGTGCAGACGCGCCTTTGGATCGACGACATGTACATGATCACGGCGCTCCAGAGCCAGGCGTACCGCGCGACGGGCGACCGGCGGTACATCGAGCGTGCGGCGGCGGAGATGATTTTCTACCTCGACAGGCTCCAGCTCAAGGACGGCCCCGCGAAGGGGCTCTTCTACCACGCGCCGGACGTGCCGTTCGTGTGGGGACGCGGCGACGGCTGGATGGCGGCGGGGATGGCGCTCCTCCTCGACCAGCTGCCGGAGGACAGCCCGCACCGCGCGCGCATCATGGACGGCTACAAGCTGATGATGGAGACGCTCCTCAAGTACCAGCGCAAGGACGGACTCAGGAGCCAGCTCATTGACAGGCCCGACGACCCGCGCAACTGGGGCGAGTCCTCCTGCACGGCGATGTTCACGTACGCGTACCTCGTGGGCGTGCGGCGCGGCTGGCTTGACGGCGCGAAGTACGGCCCTGCCGCGCGGGGCGCGTACGACGCGCTCTGTGCGCGCATGGACAAGTGGGGCAACGTGGCGGGCACGTGCGAGGGTACGAGCAAGCGCAACGACCTCGCCTACTACTTCAAGCGGCGCCGGGTGAACGGCGACCCCCATGCCCAGGCGCCGATACTCTGGATCGCCTCGACGCTCCTTGCGGACGGCGCGGGCGCGGTGAAGGGCGTCAAGACGCCCGCTACGTCAAAGCTCTTCGAGACGCGCGTCGATCCTGAAAGCGGCGTGGTCTCATACGCGCTCGTCTATGGCGCGCCAGACGACAACCGCCAGTCGCTCTACTTCATCACGAAGTCGATGACAGAGGATGGACGCTTCCTCCTCTTCAACTACACTGTCGGCAACGAAAAAAAGCCGAAGCGCAGCCCGAAGATACTGATGGTCGCCGACCTCCTCAACGACACGGTGAAGCCCGTCGCCCGGGCGGAGAAAATCAGCCGCGAGAACATCGAGAGCCGCACGCCGTTCGTGGGAGACCCCTTCATCGAGTGCAAGGAGAACTACATCGTGTTCGGGAGCCCGAAGCTCGGCGGGTTCTTCCGCTGCGACCTCGCCGAGCCGTCGAAGGCCGTCAAGTTGTGCGGGCGACCGAAGGGGCTTGACGACGGCGAATACAAGGCCGAGCGCTACTACACGCATCTCACGCTCACGAAGGACAGAAAGCGCGCGTTCCTCGACACGTCGCTCGTCAACGCGCAGGGGAAGCGCCGCTGGGTGCAGGGGATGCTTGACCTTGCGACTGGTGATTTTGACAAGTGGGGCGAGACTCCGTTCTGCTGCAACCACGGGCAGGTCAACCCGGCGGACGACACGCTTGCGATGTGCGCCTGGGAGGCGTGCTGGGAGAAGGACGGACAGGAATACAGGAAGAAGACCGGCTGGTATCCGCGCATGTGGCTGATGCGCAAGGGCTGGCGCGAAATGATTCCCGCGAAGGACCGCAATTTCGCCTCGCACGAGATATGGGACGACGACGGCAAGGGCTTCAGCTGGTGCGGGAGGCCTGGCGACTACGTGTACCATCATGACCTTGCGACGGGCAAGCAGGAGCGGTGGTGCGGCATAAGCGGCGCAAGGCACAACTACATTTCGCCCGACAAGAAATACGTCGTGTGCGACGACGCGCCGGAGAGGTGGTGGCGCGGTTGCAAGTGGCGCGTAGGGTTCTGGAACCGCGAGACGGGAAAACACGTGTGGCTCTACTCGACGCGCCCCGCGCTCATGCCGCAGGATAACCAGAGCAGGTTGCATCCCGACCCGCATCCGCACTTCGTCATGAACGCGAAGTACGTCGTGTGCACCGCAAACAATGCCGACGGGCACATGGATCTTTACGTGACGCCAGTCGCGCAGATGGTGAAGATGACAAGCGTGAAATAAGGTTGGGTGGACAATGAAGAACGCGGTGCTTGTGGTTGGACTGGCTGTGTGCGGGCAGCTGATGGCGGGGACGTGCGTGATGGAGTCCGCGCGGAAGATCCCGCTCGTGAAGGAGGCGGACGTGCTTGTGGTGGGCGGATCGTCGGGTGCGGTTTCGGCGGCGCTCGCAGCGAAGTCCGCCGGAGCGTCCGTATACCTCGTAGCGCCGCGTCCGTACCTGGGCGAAGACATCGCGGGCACGCTGCGGCTCGGTCTCGAGGACGGCGAGAAGCCTGAAGCCGAGCTCGCGCAGGAGCTGTGGCTAGACCGTTCGACCACGGTGCCATTCGCCTACAAGGCCAACGCGCCCTCCATCGCTCCGCATCTGGACAAGAACAACACGATCCTCTCCGACGGCAAGGCCGACGACGTAGTTCACGGCTCGGTGCAGTACGATGTGCCCAAGGTGAAGATCAACATGGACTTCGGCGAGGATCGGCTCGTGGAGTCTGTGGAGCTTGTGAGCTTCACGCGCAAGGACGACTTCGCCGTGGCGAGCGCGCGCCTCGTCACGAGCACGGACGGCAAGAACTGGTCGAGTCCAGTCCAACTTCAGCAGGCTTCTGGCGGTACGGGGTACCAGATTTGGCGGGCGCCGCTCAGCGGGAAGCTCGTCCGATACGTTGGCCTCGCGGCGTTTCGCGGCGAAGGATGCAAGCGGATGCTGCTTGGCGAGATCACGTTCCGCACAGATGGCTGGGCGCGCCTACGCATCCCCACGCCGCTCATGGTTAAGCAGACTTTCGACCGCGCGCTGCTCACTAACGGTGTGGAGTTCATCACGGGATCGTACGTGACGGACGTTCTGCGCGACAAATCGGGCGCGGTTGCGGGCGTTGTGATCGCGAACCGCAGCGGACGCCAGGCCGTCAAGGCGAAGGCAATCGTCGACGCCACTGAACGCTCGACGGTGGCGCGCCTCGCGGGTGTGCCGTTCACGCCATATCCCGCGGGCGAGCATGCCTTCACGCGCATCGTCATTTCGCTCGACCGTCCCGAGGCGCCTGGCATGACGACGCGTCTTCTCCCGGGCGAGTACCGCACTAGCGGGCGTGGCATTCGCGTCAAGACTGGCCGCGCATGGGAATGCACGATGAAGATACCGATGAAGGACGGATCATTCGCATCCTTTGCCGAAGCCGAGCAGATCGCGCGAGACCGCACGTTCACGAAAGGGTTGCTGGATTCGGCCGACATGCTTTTCCAGGTGCCGCCGGACCGCGCAGCGGGCAGCGTGCCGCACGTGTTCGTGCTGGGGTGGGGAATGCGACCGCTTGCGTTCATGCGAAAGGGCGCAGAGGTGGGCGCGTCCGCCGCGCGCGACGCGGCGGCTCGCCGTCGGGGAAACGAAACTCTTGTTGCTTCTCGTAGGCTTGAAGCGGCGGGGGCGCCGATTTCCAGATTTGAGATATGTGAAGCGTTGAATGGTCTGCGTCCGTTCGACAAAGGATTGCCCACGGTCGAATCGCCTGCGGGGCCGTTGCCCGTCCTGGGCGAATACGACGTTGTGGTGGTGGGTGGCGGCACGGCTGGCGCGCCCGCGGGCATCGGCGCGGGAAGGCGCGGCGCGAAGACGCTCATCGTGGAATACCTCTACGGCCTCGGCGGTGTGGGGACTCTCGGCATGATAGGAAAATACTGGTACGGCAACCGCGTGGGTTTCACCTCCGAACACGACAATGGAGTGAAGGAGCTTGGCGCGGCGGTGCATGTGGTTGGCAAGCGCGAATGGTGGCGGCGCGAGAACCGCGCGGCCGGCGTTGAGATGTGGTTCGGCGCGATGGCGTG
>JAFUDL010000493.1 GCA_017459225.1 Kiritimatiellia bacterium | reverse complement strand
GGCAAAGATAACACCAAAAACTGGAAATGAAAACTCCCCAGAACTGCAAGCCGGGCGCTCTGCTCCGCAAAGGCGTATCAGTCCTTGGCGCGGCGCTCGTCGCAGGAGCAGTTTTTTGATGGGGGACGGCACCAAAGTGGTTGCTTCCTTGCGACCAGTCAGATTTTTTGGTACAATTCCGCACATGAAAACCATATCCTTTTTCACAGTTGTGAAAATCGCCACGTTGTGCGCCGTGGCAGTTGGCGCACCTTTGGTGTGCTGCGCAAAAATGCCGGATGGCATGCAATGGGGCGTGACGTTCGGCTTCTACGCCACGAACGGATACTTCGGCTCGGTCGAGGCCAAGGCGGAGATCGACGCCATCGCCCGCGCGGGCGCGACGTGGGTGACGGTGGTGCCGACCGTGTGGCAGGACGCCTGTTCCTCGTCTTTTCAGTACAAGGACTTCGCCCTCACCCCGAACGACATCGAGCTCATGGACGCCATTGACCTCATACACGCAAAAGGCATGAAGGTGCAGCTGCGTCCCATGCTCGAGTGCAAGGACGGCATGGGGCGGCTCGCCGTGTGGATGACTCCGGACCGCGAGCGCATGCCGGGCCGCGCCACGCGGGAGCGCGCGAAATGGTTCGACTCCATGGCCGCGCGCAGCGCCTACTACGCGCGTATCGCCGAACGGACGAAATGCGAGGCATTCTGCCTCGACAGCGAACTTGACCGCATGGTGGAGGAGAGCGGCAAGTGGAAACAGGTGATCGCCGCCGTGCGTCGCGTGTATTCCGGGCCCGTCACGAGCTGCCACACGCTCCACACGGGCGTCGTGAACTTCAAGAAGTGCCTTGCGGACCCCAAGCACTGGTTTCATTCGCTAGACTACCTCTCGATCAGCTACTATTGCTCCGCGCGGACGAATGCGGACAAAGGGAAAGCTCTTTCGGTCGAGGAGATGGCGGAGCGTCTCAAGGGAGCGCACGCGCGGATGTCCGCGATTGCGCGGGCTACGGGCAAGCCGATCGTGTTCGGCGAGTGCGGCGGTTCGTCGACCAGGAATGCCGCCGCGGCGCCGGCCAGCCTCAACGTGGGGGCGAAGCCGGACGAGGACGAGCAGGCCATGTACATGGAGGCGCTGTTTCGCGTGTTTGCGCACGAGCCGTGGTGCCGGGGATTCCACTGGTGGAAGTGGGACCAGCATTCCTCGAGGCGCGAGGGCGTGACGTGCGAACAGGTCCGCGCGCGCGACTTCACCTTCCGCGGCAAGAAGGCCGAGGAGGTCTTCCGGCGCTGGGCACGGCGAAAATGAAAGAGAACGAGGAACCGAAGATGAAAACGCCTCTGAACTGGAAGTCGGGAGCTCTGCTCCGCAAAGGCGTATGCACCCTTGGCGCGGCGTTCGTCGCGGGAATCGTCTGCGCGGCTGACGTTGTCACGTACGAGGAGTTCGGCGCGGTGGGCGACGGCAAAACGGACGACATGGCCGCGATCGTCGCCGCCCATGCGGCCGCGAACAAGAAGGGCCTGCCCGTGAGGGCCGGCGACGGCAAAACGTACTACATCGGCGGCGGCGCCCGGACCGCCGAGATTCGCACGGACGTCGATTTCGGTACCGCGTCGTTCGTGATCGACGACCGCGAGGTCCCGCTCAAAAAGCGCGCGACGCCGGTGTTTCGCATCCGGCATTCCGTCGCGCCCGTCGAGGTGAAGGGCATAACCGCGCTTGCGAACGGGCAGAAGAACCTCGGCGTCGTGCTTCCCGGCCCGTCGCTCGTGGAGGTGACGGACGCCACCGTGCGCCAGTACATCCGCTACGGCCTCAACCAGAACGGCGGCAGTCCCAAGCGGGAAGTACTGCTCGCGGCGGCGGACGGCACGGTCGATCCCTCCACGCCCGTAATCTGGGACTACGGCAAGGTCACGCGCGCCATCGCGCATCCTCTCGACGCGAAGACGCTCGTCGTCAGGGGCGGACGTTTCACGACGATCGCCAACCGGGCGGAGCCCAGATACACGTACTTCGGGCGCGGTTTCGACGTCAGCCGGTCGAACGTGCGCATCGAGGGCCTTCGCCACGACGTGACGGGCGAAGGCGACCACGGCGCGCCTTACAGTGGATTCGTCTCTGTCTCTCTCGCCGCCAACGTCATGGTCTCCAACTGCGTTTTCACCGCGCACAGGACCTACCGCACGGTCGGCGCGGCGGGCAAGCCGGTCAGCATGGGGTCCTACGACATCTCGGCCAACAACGCCGTCAACGTTTCGTTCGTCAATTGCCGCCAGACGACGGACATAAACGACAGACGCTACTGGGGTATCTTCGGCTCGAACTACTGCAAAAACCTGCTCTACGACGGCTGCGTGTTTTCGCGCTTCGACGCGCACATGGGTGTGGCGAATGCGACGATCAGGAACTGCGAACTCGGCTACATGGGCATAAACGCGATCGGATTCGGAACGTTCCTCGTCGAGAACACGACGGTGCGCAGCAGCTCGTTCTTCAACTTGCGCGGCGACTACGGCAGCACATGGCGCGGGGACTTCATCGTGCGCAACTGCAAGTTTGTTCCCCGCGACGGCAAAAAGTGCGCCGCCGCGCTCGTCAACGGCTACAGCTACGACTGGCACGACTTCGGATACGAGTGCTTCATGCCGCGCCGTATCGTGTTCGACGGCCTCGTAATCGACGACTCCAGCCATCCGGAGAATTACGACGGGCCGTTCGTGTTCGGAATGTTCAATTCGAAGAACACGAGTTCCGACTACGTGGAGAAGCATCCTTACCATGTTGCGGAGGAGGTCGAGCTCCGCAACGTGACGACGAAGAGCGGCAAGCCCGTGCGCCTCAGCCCGAACAAATGGATGTTCCGAAACGTGAAGGTGGTGGAGAACGGCGCATGGTAGCCCGTTGACTTCACGGCCCGCGAAGTCGCACCGGGCGACCTGGGATTTGAAGCTTCGCGTTCAAATGTGTTAAACTATCCCCAACGCACAGACAAAATCATAAGGAGGACAGCAGATGCATAAGTTGCAGGAAAAACCCAAAATCAAGGGATCAAGTGCGAGAGCGCTGATTCTGCTGGCGGCGGTTGCCGCTTGCGCATTTCTTCCATTTGCCGCGTTAGCAGATGCAAAGCTTCCCCTGATCGTGTGGGGAACGCTTCCGGAATCGGAGGCGACGGCGGCGCGGTATGCCGAGGCGAAGGAGGCCGGGTTTACTCACGTCGTGCAGTGGTGCGCCTCGGCGGATGCCGCAAAAAGGATTCTCGGCGAAGCGGAGAAGGCCGGCGTCAAACTCATCATTGGGCTGCATGACATCAAGCGAATGGCTGACGAAGCAGAGGTGTTCACGGCGGCTTGCAAGGACTCTCCCGCGCTTGAATACTACTACATTGCCGATGAGCCGCACAAGCGGGTCTTCGACGGCATACGCGACTGCGTGGCGAGATACGAGGCGCTTGACCCGGCGCACGCGTGCTATGTGAATCTCTTCGGCGCACTGTGCGACAGGCGGGAACGCAAGGACGAGGAGCGCCAGATGAAGTTCACCGGCTTTGCGACCCACGACGAATACATCCGGGCGCTGTATGCCGCCGTGCCGCTCAAGTTGATCAGTTTTGACACGTATCCCGTCCTCTCCTTCAAGCCGCTTGAAGACGGCGACTTCCGGCTACACGGCGCGCGCGTATTCCTGAAGGAGCGGTGGTACGAGACGCTTGAGACGACGAGCGCGCTTGCCCGCGAGCGCGACATTCCGATGCTTGCGTTCGCGCTTCTTGCGGCGCACCGACACTATCCGGGGCAGGACTATCCAGTCCCGACGATGGAGCATTTCCGCCTGCAGCAGTATTCCAACCTCGCCTACGGCGCGCAGGGGCTCCAATACTTCCGCTACTACATTCCGAAACCGTACCACGGCTACAACAACGCGCCGATCCTCTACGACGGCAAGCGCGGCCCGATGTTCGAGCGCGTACGCGAACTCAACGCCGAGCTCCAGGCGCGCGGCAAGTTCTACCGCGT
>JAFUDL010000492.1 GCA_017459225.1 Kiritimatiellia bacterium | reverse complement strand
GTCTTGCCCTTGAGGACCTTCTGGGCCTTCTTGAGCGGGAATTCCTTGCGCGTCACGATCTTTTCCACGACGCCGCCGAAGTTGATGTCCATACTCTTAATTACTCCTTTTTGATTTCGCCTAACGACTGAAAACGCGCATATTATACCACAAATCATCTCGAAGGCGGTAATGCTTTCTTCATCTGCCGCATTTTCAACGCTTGCGCGCCTAGTGTGCTGCCTGCCGAAACGACTCAGCGGGCATCATGTCCGTGCTGGAGACGCGATGAAATGGCAGTTTATGGAACTCCACCGGCCGATGGGCAGAAGCCCAGAAGGACCAAGGACAATAGTAGCTATATGTGATTCGCTCATTGCCTTCGACATGAAATGACACGCTGCAATAGTCAGAAGCCAATAAGGCCAATTGCCCACATGCCGATTATTCATTTTCACAGGCTCCTAGTTTCCGTAAGCACAATGATTATACTTCCCCATTAGCGAAGTGTCAGATGCCTAGAGGCAGCTGAAGCTGGCTCACTGGGCCGAAGCTGCGGCGATGCTCGGGGCACGGCCCCAGCTTCGCTAGCGCACGAAGATGCTCGGGCGTGGGATAGCCCTTGTGGCGCGCGAACCCGTAGCCGGGATACAGCGCCTCGAGGCGCAGGCAGTCGGCGTCGCGCGCCGTCTTCGCGAGTATGGACGCGGCGGCGATCAAGAGCGACTTCGCGTCGCCCTTCACTATGTTCCTCGACGGAAACGGCAGCCCGGGCACCGGCAGGCCGTCCACGAGAATCGTTACCTTCCCGCCAAACCCCAGCCCCTCCACGGCGCGGCGCATCGCAAGATGCGTGGAGCGAAGGATGTTGAGCCGGTCGATCTCGGCGGGCGAGGCCGATGCCACGCACCATTTGCAGCCGTCGGTAGCCTTGATCGTCTCGGCAAGCGCCTCGCGCCGTTTCTCCGAGAGCTTCTTCGAGTCGTTCACCGCGCTCCATTCGTCGGCGAGAAGCGCCTCGGCGCGCGCGATGGAAAGCGAGACTGCGGCGGCGTACACGCCGCCGGCAAGCGGACCCCGCCCGGCTTCGTCCACGCCAACAACAACGTCGCCCGCCTCGTGCTCGAAGTCGAGCGACACCATCAGCCTGCGCCCTCCACAACGGCGCGGACGCGTCCCGCGTCCACTCCTCGCAGCAGAAGCCGCTTCGTCTTAGACGTCTCTCCGCCCTTGAACGACACCGCGCTCTTCGCGAGGTCGAACGCGTCCGCCAGCGTCTCCACCAGCTCCTTGTTCGCCTTGCCGTCCACCGGCGCCGCGCGTATGCGCACCTTCACTGCGTCGCCCAGCAAGCCGTCAAGCCCGGCCTTGGAGGACCTCGGCTGGGCCTTGACGTTCAAGACAGTTCCCTCTGGCGTCTCGGTGTAGTACATACAGCAGACGCTACACGCGCACGTTGAAGCCACGCCCCTTCAGGAACTGCTTCAGCTCGGGAATGGCGATGATGTTGAAGTGGAACACGCTCGCGCCCAGAAGCACCGTGGCGCCAGCCTCCGCCGCCTCGGCGAAGTGCTCCATCGTGCCCGCGCCGCCTGATGCGACCACACTCGCCTTCGTGACCGCGCAGATCTGGCGGATGAGAGGCAGATCGAATCCGGTGCGCGCGCCGTCGGTGGACTTCGACGTGGGCAGGATGCACTTCACGCCGTAGCCGTCAACCTGGCGCGTCCACTCGAGGGCGTCCTTGCCCGTCGCCGTGCGCCCGCCGTCGATGTACACCTCGTATCCGCTCGGCATCGCGGCGTTCTGCGCCACGTCGATCGCCACCGTCACCTTGTCGGCGCCAAGCTCCTTCACCATCTCGCCGATCAGCTCGGGACGGCGGAACACGGCCGAGGATGTGGACACCTTGTCGGCGCCGGCCTTCAGCACCTCCTCTGCGGCCGCCACGGAATTGATTCCTCCGCCCATGGTGAACGGAACGGTCTTCACCGCCGCCACCTTCTTCACCACCTCGAGCATCGTCGCGCGCCCCTGCACGGTGGCCGTGATGTCAAGCATCGCGATCTCGTCGGCGCCGGCCGCGCAGTACGCCCGGCAGCACTCCACGGGGTCGCCCGCGTCCTTGATGTCCACGAAGTTGACGCCCTTCACCACGCGCCCGTTCATCATGTCGAGGCATGGCATTATCACCAGCTGCTTTTCCATTGGATTTCCTTCTTTCACTTGTTTGACTGATCAGATTTCTTCTGGCCGGTGGCATCCCCGCTTGCCGCCTCCGCGAGACGCAGTACTGCGGCGGCGCACGGCTTAGGCCTGAGGGAACGGTCGAAGAGAAGCGGGTAGTCGGTGCGTCCGCGCACCGGGAAGTTGTTAAGCCACGACATGCCGTCCGCCACGCCCCAGAAGGTCACGCGGTCTATCGAGTCCGCATGCTTCAGGTAGATGCGGAAGAGCTCCTCGTACCTGCGCGCAAGCCGCTGCTGCATCTCGTCTGGGAGAACGCCGTTCTTCCACGGGTTGAACTTCTCGTCGTAGTCATGGCTGCGCGACACCTCCGCCGAAAGCCCCCACGCCGCGGGCAGCACGCTCACGTCGAGCTCGGTGATCATCACCTTCACGCCTTCCGCGG
>JAFUDL010000491.1 GCA_017459225.1 Kiritimatiellia bacterium | reverse complement strand
TGGATTTGCAAAACTAAACGCAACTCCCCCCTAGGGGGGAGTGGGAGGAACTACAATGCCTAATCGCACATTCTCCCCGGCATTCCCCCTGTCTGCAAAGGTAAACGCTTTGGACGCTTGCGTTCACTCTTGCAAACGGCATGATTTGTGAACATTTGTGGCAATTGTCGTTTTTCCTCTCCGCCCCTAGTTGGTTTATGATATAATATAAAGCGATTTCACTATAGAAGGACAGACGAGATGAAGTATGACAAGAACAGCGCCCTGCTGGCCACGGCCATCCCGGGGTTGCCGCCGCCGAAGAGCGGCAAGGTGCGCGATGTTTTCGACCTCGGCGACAGGCTGCTGATGGTGGTGACGGACCGCATCAGCGCGTTTGACGTGATTCTGCCGTGCGGCGTGCCCGACAAGGGACGCGTCCTAAACCAGCTCTCGCTTTTCTGGATGGAGTTCCTCGGCATGAAGAACCATCTCATCACGGCGGATGTCGACGAGTATCCGGCCGAGCTGCAGTGCGTGAAGGATGATCTGCGCGGCAGGTCCATGCTCGTGCGCAAGGTGAAGATGGTCGAGGTGGAGTGCATCGCGCGCGGGTACCTCACGGGCAGCGGCTGGAAGGAGTACCAGAAGAGCGGAACGGTGAACGGGCAGAAGCTGCGCGAAGGGTACCAGAACGCGTCCAAGCTCGACGAAGTGCTCTTCACGCCCACCACCAAGGCCGCGATCGGCGACCATGACGAGGCGATCAGCTTCGCGGAGACCGAGAAGCTCGTTGGTGCCGGTCTTGCCGCGGCGCTCCGCGACGCGACTGTGGGCCTCTACACGAAGGCGGCCGACTACGCGCGCGGCCATGGCATCATCATCGCCGACACGAAGTTCGAGTTCGGGCAGGACGACGACGGCTCGCTCATCCTCGCCGACGAGGTGCTCACGCCGGACAGCTCGCGCTTCTGGCCGGAGAGCTCCTACGCGGTGGGCGCGAACCCGCCTTCGCTCGACAAGCAGTTCGTGCGCGACTGGCTCGACTCCATCCACTTCAACCACCAGCCGCCCGGGCCGGTGCTGCCGGACGACGTGGTGGCCCGCACGCGCGAGATCTACGTGAAGGCCTACGAGGAGCTTAGTGGGAAGAAGCTGGTCTGATGCGGCGTCGTCCGCGTTCGAGGCTTATCCCTGGCGCAGCGCGCAGGAGAGGGAGAGAGCCCGCGCGGAGGCGGAGCTTGTAGCCTTCGGCGAGAGCGTGGAGGTGGACGATCTGCCGATCGCGGTGCGCAAGTGGCTGCGGCGGCGCGCGGAGGGTCCGGTGTCCGGATGGGTCTGGAAGGGCGAGAGCTGGCGCTCCCTCACAGAGGGCTTCGAGCGGACGATCCTCAGCCAGGCGCTTGCGGCCAACGGCGGAAACGGCACCGCGACGGCGCGCGCTCTCGGCACCACGGCGAGGGTGGTCGCGTACAAGGCCCGCAAGTACGGGCTCAAGATGAACTTCAGAAAGAACAACAGAACATCAACGAAAACGAAAAAGGAAGGAAAGTAGAAAATGGGAATCTTCGACCAGGTAAAGCAGGCGATGCAGATGCGCAGCGAAGCGAAGCGCATGCAGAGCGAGATCGAGAAGATACAGGTGGAGTATGCCAACGGCGGCATATCTGTGACGGCGCGCGGCGACTTCACCATCAGCGCGATCAAGATCTCGCCCGAGGCATGGGCGGAGGCCTCCGGCGGCAAGCCCGAGCGCTTCGAGACGATGCTCTTCAACGTCGTCAACGGCGCTCTCAAGCAGGTCAAGAAGACGACTCAAGAGCAGATGATGGCGCTCATGAAGGAGAACGGCGGAATGGCTGGTCTCTTCGGGCGCTGATCAACCGCCAATGACGTCACTCGCTCATGCTCCGGCCAATCGAGACGCTTGAGCGCGCGCTGGCGCGTCTGCCGGGGCTCGGCCATCGCAGCGCCTCGCGCGCGGCGCTGGCGCTGCTCCGAGATCGGGAGCGTCTGCTGGATCCCCTTGCGCTTGCGCTTGCGGACGCCCGCGAGAACGTGTGCTGCTGCTCGCGCTGCGGGGCGTTCACCGTCCGCGGCGAGGATCCGTGCGCGTTATGCACGGATCCGACGCGCGAGGGCGATTCCGTGTGCGTGGTGGAGGAGCCGGCTGACATCGTCACGATAGAAGGGTCGGGCGCGTTCCGCGGGCGCTACCATGTGCTGGGAGGAAAGCTTTCGCCCGCGCGGCGGATGGGGCCTGACACGCTGCGCATCGCCGAGCTGCGCGCGCGCATCGCCGAGGAGCGCTTCTCGGAGGTGCTGCTGGCGCTTTCCACCGACATGGAGGGCGATGCGACGGCGGGATATCTTGGCGAATTCCTGCGGGAGTTCCCCAGCGCGTCCGCGCCCGTGAGGGTGACGCGCCTGGCCTTCGGGCTTCCCGCCGACTCGGGCGTCGCGTACTCCGATCCTCTCACCCTGCGCCGCGCAATCATCCACCGCTGCGGCGTATGAGAAACATGCTTTCTTTTCAATTTCCCGTCATTTTCCTCGCGCGCGCGCGCGAACTATGATATAATACTTCCACCATACAACGAGGAAGAAAATGTCTGAAGAAATGCCGACAACGAACGACAGCGAAACCCCGCAGACGGGCAACTACGACGCCTCCAACATCCAGGTGCTGGAGGGCATGGAGGCCGTGCGGAAACGTCCAGCCATGTACATCGGCGACACGGGCGAGCGCGGATACCACCATCTGGTGTACGAGGTGGTGGACAACTCGATCGACGAGGCGCTCGCGGGCTACTGCACGCTCGTTGACGTGCAGATCAATCCCGACGGGTCTCTCTCGGTGACGGACAACGGGCGCGGCATTCCCGTGGACATGCATCCCACGCAGCATCGTCCAGCCATCGAGGTGGTGCTAACGATCCTCCACGCCGGCGGCAAGTTCGACGGCTCCAACTACAAGGTCTCGGGCGGTCTCCACGGCGTGGGCGTATCCTGCGTGAACGCGCTCTCCGACTGGATGAAGGTGGAGGTGAAGCGCGGCGGCAAGATCCACCACATCGAGTTCTCGCGCGGCCACGTCACGAAGCCGCTCGAGGTCGTGGGCGAATGCGGCGACGAGACCGGCACCAAGGTGACGTTCTTCCCCGACCACTCGATCTTCAGCTGCCACGCCTTCAAGTGGGAGATCCTCTGCAACCGCCTACGCGAGCTCGCCTTTCTCAACAAGGGCGTGAAGATCCACTTCAAGGACAACGAGGGCGAGGGCCACCACGAGGAGACGTTCCACTACGAGGGCGGCATCGACGAGTTCACCGCCTACCTCAACACCAACAAGAAGGCCCTCACTCCGGTCATCCACTTCGAGGGCGAGGCGCAGGGCGTGACCGGCATGGTGCAGGCCGAGATATCGATGCAGTACACCGACACGTATTCCACTATCGAGCAGACGTACTGCAACAACATCCACACCATCGAGGGCGGCACGCACCTCTCAGGCTTCCGCGCGGCTCTCACGCGCACCGTGAACAAGTACGGCCGCGCGATGAAGAACGGCATCAAAGAGAAGGACAACGTCACCGGCGACGACATGCGCGAGGGCCTCACCGTGATCGTGTCGGTGAAGGTGCCGCAGCCGCAGTTTGAGGGACAGACAAAGACGAAGCTCGGCAACGGCGAAGTGCAGGGCATCGTCGATTCCATCGTGAGCGAGAAGCTCATGACGTTCTTCGAGGAGAACCCCGCCGTGGCCAAGGTGGTGATCGAGAAGACGCTCCTCGCCTGCCGCGCGCGAGAGGCCGCGCGCGCCGCACGCGAGAACACGCGCCGCA
>JAFUDL010000490.1 GCA_017459225.1 Kiritimatiellia bacterium | reverse complement strand
TCGTAAGTGACTGTGCCGGAGTTCATGTATTCGCGGTAAACCTCAGTGCCGTTGACGTAGAGGACGAATCCGTCGTCGAAGAGCATGTTGATGGTCATGCTCGACGCAATGGCCTCGCCTTCGGAAAGTGTGAAGGTGCGCCGGAAGTACGTGGTTGTCACCTGCGTGCCGCTTGTTTCGTGGTTGATGTAGCGGTGCGTGGCGGTGCCCACGGTCGTGCCGTTGTTGCCGTAGACGCCGAGTATGCCAGGCCCCGAGGCCCAGTCGCTCGACTGCGCAAACGCCAGCGTGTTCCATGCGTTGCCCGAGGCGTCGGCCGGCGGTAGCCTGCCCCAGTCGTAGTACGCCCAGGTTGACTTCACGGGGAAGATGGTGCGCGGCGCAGGCGCTTCGGGCGCATCTTCTGCGGCCACGCGCACCGCCGAGGACGATGGCTGCCCGGTGGAGTCCATCGGGTCCGATCCGTCTGTCGTGTAGTAGAATGTGCATCCTGCTGAGAGGGCGAGTTCGGAGCCGAGAGGGGCCGAGGTCTTGTTCTCGATTGAGGGGGCGGGCGCGTCGATGGAAGGGAACCATCCCTTTGCACGGTATTGGCTGATGAGAATCGGATGGCGGCGTTCGATGTACGTCATCACGTCCGCGCATGCGTTGAGCCAGTCCGTACGCGTGGCACCTCTCCCCCAGCGCGCGGCCTCGCCAACCACGGCGCTGTCGATTTCGTCCATGCGCGCTTGGACGCGCGCCTTGGCGTTGGCCACCGTGAGCGGGCCGTTGTCGAAGAAGATGCGCTGGATGGAGTCAGCGAAGTAGCGGAGATATGCTGGATGCGCGGTGAGCTTGTCGTGGATGCCGAGCGGGTTCATGTTCTCGGCCCTCGTGAAAGCGGAGTTGTCGCGCGAGGTGCCCCAGTCGAAGATGTTTGCCGGGTAGCCGTATGTGGAGTCGGCAATGCCGTTTCCGTACGCGCCCATGGAGTGTTCCGAATCGTGGTGCAACCACATGAATCCGCCGCTCGCGCCGGTTTCGTCGTAGAGCATGTTGAGGTTGTTGGAGAAGTTGCTCCATTCGGAGACGGGCGAGTCGCCGTCCGCTGTGAAGTGGGTGATGGTCACGTAGTTGACGAGGTTGGTGATGTTGAGGAGCGGACGCAGAGACGGATTCTTCGTTCCGTTGGGGTAGAGGCCCTGCACGGTCCAGTAGTTGTTGGATCGCGTGCCGGCGAAGCCCTGCGAGATGGCGAGGTTGAATAGCTGGTTGTACGCGTCGAGCGTGCCGTTGTTGCAGCCGAGGGTGCGCTCGGCGTCCTTTTTCACCACGTCCCAGAACTCCTTGGGCGTGCCGAAGTAGTCTTCGGCGAAATGCTCCTCGGCGCGCTCCTCCGTCTGGTAGATACCCCAGTAGATGCCGTTGATGTAGAGGTGGTAGTAGCGGCTGCGTCCGTAGGCCGTCTCGCCCATGTCACGCTGCGAGTCGCGCGAGAAGACGTCGCGCACGAGCGTGTTGCGCATTTCGCTCGTCGAGTGCCACGAGTGGTTCTGCTCGGAGCGAAGGTCGATCTTCTTGAACGACTCAGCGCCCTCGTCGCCGAATAGCGGGAAGTAGAGGCGCGACGAGCCGTACTGCTCGCGGAAGAAGAGGCGGAAGGAGTGCTTGGGGTTGCCGCTGCCGCGCGACGCCGCGCCGCGTATGCGTATGCCGGCGTTGACCTGGAACTCGCTGTTGGAGCCGTGCACCGGGTCGATGAGCTCCACGGATACTGGCCTCTCCCATCCGATGCCGTCGTTGCCGGGGTTCACGTAGATGCCGGTTGATGCGTTGAAGAGATTCTGGAGGTCGGTGACGATCGAGATGGTGGCCACGTGCTCGTCGTTCGTGATGCCGTTCAGGAAGCGGTTGCGGTCGGTGCTGAGGATGGACGAGTTCAGTCCGTAGCGCATTGTGTGTCCATTCACGGATCCGCTTGAGGGGAAACCTGTGGGAGGTGTGGATGACTGCGTGAGGATGTCCCTCATGAAGAGCCACGTGTGCGTGGTTGTACGTTCGAGCACGCTGTCTGGATCCGGCATTGCCGCACGCAGCACAGTGGTGTAGTTCACGGGTATCGGTGTTGTGTAGCGCGTGCCGTTCGAGGCTGAGGGCTCTGTGCCGTCAAGTGTGTAGTAGATGGCGCCGTTGGGCTGTTCGGGGCACGAGAGCTCCACGTTGAAGGCGCTGGTCTTGTATCCGCGCGGCTCGCTTGCGACGATGGTGGGCGTTGGCGGACCGTAGATGCGGCCCGTGTTGGCGGTGCCCGGCGTGGGAGTGCGGAAGTATCCGGGAATAGACGCTGAGTAGGCGTATTCGAGCTCGGGGGCTATTAGAAAGTCACCGTCGGCGAAGTCGTTGTTGTGGCCTATGATGGTGAGAGTGTTTGCCCCTTCGGCGAAGTAGCTGTAGGGCACGTTGACTACGACTGGCGTTGCGATGTCTTGGGCGCTGCGCTTCGAGAGGGCACTTTCGCCGCCGGACGAGAGGTTGAAGTTGCCCACGGGGTGGCCGTTGAGCGATACGGAGCAGCCGTCAGCGTAGCGGAGGGTGAGCGTGGCGGTGTCGCCTTCAGCGGGTACGGTGTTTAGTGTGAAGGGCCACGATGCGGTGACGCGCGTGGAGCGGTTGACGATCTGCGCCGATATGTCCGTGTCGATGTACTGGCTGAAAGCGCCTGCGTGAAGTACGGGGCAGCCCTCTGCGCCCACGAGCGAGAACTTCGATGAGTCGAATGCGCTCTGCGCTCCCTTGGCCACGGAGAACTCGCATCCCGCGCCGCCGCCCTGCTCGTAGTAGAGAAGGTCCACCTGGTACACGCCTGCGGATGGTATGTTGCACTGCAGAAGACTTGCTTCGAAGCTGCGGGACCCTGCATCGGACGAATAGGATACGCCGTAGCCCGAGATTGTGAGCGCGAAACCGTCGTCGCTCGCGAGGCTGAAGGTCCATACGCCCGGCTCGGGGATGTATATCGAGGCAGTGGCGGTGAGAACGAAGTTGTTGTGGTCGGTGGTGGTATTGGACCAGCCCGGGAAGGGGGAGTACAGGGAAGTGTTGAATGAGCAGGTGCTGGAGTTGTCGAGGAATGCGATCGTGTAGTAGGATGCCGAGACGGGCTGTTCGCTCCAGCGGTTGGAGTTCGCGATGTACGAGCGGGCGTTGGCCACGCTGCTGACGGTCGTGTTGATCTGGTAGCGCGTGCACTGGAAGCCGCCGCTGGAAGTTGCGGAGGCGCCGAGGCGGCCAATGCCCGACGACGTGATGCCGTTTATGGTGTAGGAGCAGTCGGTAGAGGAGCCGACTAGAGTGGAAGTGAGGTGGCCGAGGCCGTAGGATATGTCTTCAAGCTGCTGGGGGAAGGCGCCGAAGTCGCTGTGTATGTTGCCGTCGGAATCCACAAGCCAGAGGTAGTCGTCGTTGCCGGCCTTTGAGAGCTTGAAATTGGCGTGGAGCTCGTTGTTCGTTACGCAGTCGAGCTTGTCGGCGTAGATGAGCTTGTAGCCGCCGGCAGGAATGATGGTTCCCTCGGGGATGGTCCAGCCCTTGCCGGCTGTAGTCTTCTTCGACGTGCCGATGCGCCAGCCGCCGATGTCGGCCGGCTCGGCGCCGTCGTTGTGCAGCTCGATCCAGTCGGAAAACGAACCGGAAGCCGTGGTGAGGATGGTTCCGTTGTCGGCCATGAACTCGGTTATCACCACGTCGGCGCCCAGCGGCAGAAGCTGCATGCACAGAAGCGTTGCTATGAGTGCTCGTTTCATAAATGGTATCTCCACGATTGTTGGAGATAGTATAACACAAATTGAGGCAGATGTGTCACGAAAACGTTCATAGTTCGTAGTTCAAAGTTTATAGTTCAAAGTTCAGAGTTTGAACTTGCATATCTTGGAATCAGAAACTTCAAACTCGCCCAATCAAAAATGTGGCTTGTTTTTCGCGTCCCGCGGGTGTATAATATTCACTCACTTTTCCAATGAAAGGGAAGAACATGAAGAAGGTCAGCTACAAAGAAATTGGTCTTGTGAACACGAAGAAGATGTTCGCCAAGGCCGTCAAGGGCGGCTATGCCATCCCTGCGTTCAACTTCAACACGATGGAGCAGATGCAGGCGATCGTTCAGGCTGCTGTTGAGACGAAGTCGCCCGTGATCATGCAGGTCTCCAAGGGCGCTCGCAAGTACGCGAACCCCACGATCCTCCGCTACATGGCGCAGGGCGCGGTGGAGTACGCCAAGGAGCTCGGCTGCAAGAAGCCGCATATCGTTCTGCACCTCGACCACGGCGACAGCTTCGAGACGTGCAAGAGCTGCATCGACATGGGCTTCTCGAGCGTGATGATCGATGGTTCGTCGCTGCCCTTCAAGGACAACATCAAGCTCACTAAGAAGGTGGTCGCCTACGCGCACAAGTTCGACGTCACCGTCGAGGCCGAGCTGGGCGTTCTCGCGGGCGTCGAGGACGAAGTGTCCGCC
>JAFUDL010000489.1 GCA_017459225.1 Kiritimatiellia bacterium | reverse complement strand
GGCCGCTATCAATGTTTTTGATTTCACCGTTTGTCCTCACAAGTTCCCAGAGTCCGGCGAGGCGGGATTCCCTCTGCAAGGAAAGATCGTGGTTCGTGGGTCGGCAATTGGCCTATCTGACAAAGATGATCAGGCCGCGATCGATTATGATCATGGAAACCGAGCCGTCGGGATTGCGCTTCAGGGCGGCACTTAATTTCCGCGGCAGGCCCTGCAGCCCCGAGGCGTCAAGCTTCAGCCGCGCGAACGTCTCGGGCGTGCAGCTCGCAAAGACCGGGAACGTATCGCCGATCTTGGCCTCCGACATGTCGCCGGTCGCAATCACCTTCACCGCGCCGGAAGCCGTGACCACACCTGCGGCAGGCACGGTGCGGTTCATGCCCACAGCAATCGCAGCACCCTTCGCAAGCGCAACCGACGTGGTTGTGAAGACGTCGTTCGCAATCGCCAACACGCCGCCGTTCACAGCGATGGAGCCGGTAAAGGCGCTCTTTTCCGCGGCAGGACTCATCATGAGCGTGCCTTCACCCTTCTTCGTGAGCGTGGCCGCACCGGAGATGCCGGAGGTCCACGTCACCGTGTGCCCCTGCGTGTCTAACTCGGCGTCGGCCTCCAGCGCGAGAAGTCCGCTCGACGCATCAGGGCCGCAGATCGAGAAGTCCGCAGTTGCATAGACCTTCTTCGCGCAGCCGACGAACTTGATTCCGTTGTGCGTCGTCGCCTGGCGGATTCCCTGCCCGCCGATGTAGAGGCTCGCGGGATAGACGCAGACGTCGTAGCAGTTGTATTGGGGATCTGCCGGCCGCAGCAGGCCGCCCGCGCGGATGACGCTGCCCGCGAACGCCTCGTCGCCGACGTAGCCGAAGTTACCCTCGAAGTTGCCGTTGTTGTTGTACACGGACCTTACGCTGTAGATTCCGTCCACCTCCATTTCACCCTGCACCGAAAGATAGACATTGTCGCGACCGACCGTGACATAGCCGAAGCGGGCGGAACCGCCGTCCGCGATGCGCATGGCGGGCGAGCCGTTCACGTGCCCATTCAGCCCCTTCTTCTTCTCCAGCCCGGCCGCCACAAGGCGCGAACCCGAAGGAACGGTCCACGTGGGAGATTCGCTGGGTATGCCCAGGCTGTCCCTGAACGTGATGTCGCCCCTGAAGGCGTGCTCGATCTCGCTCGTGCTCGCGTCCAGCGAGAGCCCGAGCGACCATGCCGTTGCGCCGCCGGCGAAATCGACCGGCCCCTGCAGGGATACTTCGTACCCCGCGACGAACTCGGCGCCGCACGAGACGGTGGCCGTTCCCGTTCCGGCGTTCGACAGCTTGCAGAACGTGAGGGTGTTCTTTGCGCCGCCGTCCGGATTGTCCAGCGCGACGCCGGAGTTGAGTTCAACGGAGTACACCGTCGCCGCCGTGTCCACCACCACGTCGGCGGCAGCCGGGAACGCAAGGGCGTCGAAGCGCGTTGGCTCGAATGCCGAACCCGCCGGACCCGCCGCCGCGCCGGTGGCGCCGTCGGTCCAGTTGCCGGCGTCGGAGAAGAGCCGGTTGCCTGCGGCGTTGCTCCACGTGTAGGAGCGCGAAGCCGGCGCGGAGGCGTACGCCGCCACTTCGGCGTATCCCGCGCCGCTGTTGTCCTGACCGGTCGGGAACACGATCTTCAGGCCCGTAGCGCCTCTGGCCAGCGGCGCGCCGTCCACGCGCCTCAGAACGGCGCAGATGCCTCCCTCGGACGAATTGTTGTCGCCGGTGCCCACGCTGACCGGAACGACCATGACCTGCGACCATTCGTCGGACCCGTCGCCCTTGACGTGCACGGACTCCACGACGACGCCGTCGCGTCCGCCGTCGCCCCAGCGTGAGAACACCGCGAGCTCCGCGATGTCGGCGGGCTGGAACGTCCACTCAACCGTGCCGCTCACGAGTGCGTATATCTTCTGGTAGTTCACGGCTCGTCCCACAAGATGCACGTCGCCGTCGGTCAGCACCGAGCAGGGCGTCGTCGCCGAGGGCTTGGTGGTGACGTTGTCTTCCGAGTAGCGCGCTATTCCCGAATCGTCGCAGGTTGCCCCGGCGAGCACGCTCGAGGCCGCCGCAACACCGTATTTGAAGTACGTCTCCTCGCCCGCAATGGCGGTCTTCCACTCGAAGGTGTTTACGTACACCACATCGCCCGCGTCGTTCAGCCGCACTGCGCCGTACGGCGTGTCGAAATGTTCCGCGAGCTGCTCCGCCGTCAGCCCCGAGCCGGTTATCAGCGTGTACCCGTCCTTCATGTCGGAGCCGATCGAAATCTTCGCGCCCTCTCCGAAGGCGAACGAACCGCCTTCCGCCACCGCCACAGATGCGCCGCCTGCGAACGACACGTTCCCCGCGACGGTCACGGCACCGGTCGCCGTCACAGGCCCGGCGAGTCCCGAACCGTTGGCGAACGCAAGCGTCGCGCCGTTCTCGACGGTGATGGCGGAGTTGCCAAGCGTGCCGCCTTCCACGACTTCAAGCGTCGTGCCGGACGCAAGCGTGGCCGGGCCGGTTCCAGCGCCCCTCTCGGCGGAGACCACGATCTTGCCGCCTTCCAGGAAGGTGCCGCCCGTGAAATACTGCGGGGCGGCCAGAACGAGCGTGCCGGGGTTGAGCTTGTAGAGCTTCGCCGCCGTGTTGTTGGAGGCTTTCGCAATGGTGATGGTGCGCGGCGTC
>JAFUDL010000488.1 GCA_017459225.1 Kiritimatiellia bacterium | reverse complement strand
GCGTTCTGGCGTTCCCGTTCGCCACGGGAAGCGTCCCATCCATGGTGTTCGCGATTCTGCTCGCCACGGCGGCAGCCGCCGTTATGGCTCTGCGCGCTTACACCACTTTGAACTTCGACGATGCGAAGAAATTCATCGTCTTCACGTACGAGTGCGGCGCAGTGGCCATAGCCGCAGGCGCACTTGCGCGGATGGCTCTCGCAGGCAACGCGCGCATTGCGAACGTCATCGGGAAAATCGGCCTCGCGTACATCGTCATAGCCAATCTTTTAATATTCCTGTCGGAAGTTCACGTCGTGAGCGAAGACGCTCTCGCCCTGATTCCGTGCTGCCTAGTCGGCATCGTCAGAATGTTCGATGTGCATGTTCCCATCGCCGTCGCCATGGGCGTCGGTGCCGTGGTGCTGCTGTTCTGCGCGGCCGGAATTGACTTCACAAGATGGTGGAAAGCCCCCACCCGCGCTTCGCATGGGAATGTAAAAGAGGATAAGCTAGTATGGAGACAACACTGACAACTGATAAAAACAACTTCTTTTACGGCGGGCAACATGCCCGCCGATTTAAGAACGCCGCGAGGTTTCGCGGCGAAAAAGAGGATGTTGTTTTTACACGTTGTTTTTGTTGTTTCCACCAATAGAACTTATAGGTAAGGAACGAAAGGAGAATTAGACATATGAAATTCGCAAAGACATTGGCGCTCGCGGTCGTTGCGTCCGCCCTGGCCGCGAGTGTAAACGCGCTGTCGGTAGCTATTCCCGACACCTCGGAGAATGTCGTCTCAACGCCTTTCGCGACTAATCTCAGGCTCGACAAGATCGACATGAAGGACATAGAGGGGTCATACCTAGTCCACAGCGCCAACAGCATCTGCCATGGCACGCCCAGCATAACGCTCAGGTTCAGCAACCGAGCCGCGCAAGAACGCAGCTTCCTTGTTTCGGCGGGCGTCAATTATTCGGCGTCGGTGAACAGAAGTTTCTCCATGCAGCCCGGCGGCACGGTGGAGTTTACGCTCTTCATGCCGCTTGCCGGCGAAGCAGGCGATGTCCCTTATAGATCGATTAGCATCATGGAGACAACGCCAAACGCGTCCACTGACCGCGTGATGAAGAATCTGGACGTGTCCATGGGCCATTTCGACCGCAACGAACACCCCCAGCTGCTGCTCTCCGCCGGCATCTCGCCGAAGAAGCTGCAGGACGATCTCTCGAAGGCAATGCACGCGAAGAGATACACGCAGAAGCACAAGCGCCCAGACTACACTTCACGCTCCGGAGGCAAGAAGGGAGAATACAAGGCGGAGCCATTTCTCTTCAACGCCAGCCAGTTCAAGTTCCCGGCTGAGAACTGGCCCGGAGACTGGCGCTGCTACTCCACATACGACGGCGTGTTCATCACGGCGGACGAATACGCCACTCTCGGCGCCGCCGCCAAGTCGGCGCTCGACGCCTACCGCACGCTCGGCGGAACCGTTGTGGTCGCCAAGGGGCCTGACGGGTTTGCAGACCAGAAGGAGGCGGCGGACATCCCCCAGATGATCGATCAATCCTGCGATGTCCTCGTCGGCGATCTGACTATTCGTGGTTACTACTACTACGGCGACAAAAGCGACACCACTGAAGACCTGAACCGCGTTCCCATCGCGGCAAAGGCTACCATTCCCGTGAAGACGCTGCTTGCGGTGCTTGCCGTATTCGCGCTCGGTATCGTTCCCCTGGCGGTGTTCATCAGCGTCAGGCGCAATGTGCGGATGAAGCTGCTCGCGTTTCTTCCTGGTTCGGCCGCCGTGTTCGCCGTCATAGTAGCGATATCGGCATACGTCTTCTTCGGCACCACGCCGTCGGTGCGCCTGCAGTCGGTGACGGTTCTCGACCAGACCGCGAAGAAGGCGCTCACGCTTGGGCAGTTCGCGATCTTCTCGCCGATGTCTGTGAACGGCCGCATCGAATTCCCGTCCGACGCCGCCTTCGCGAGGAGGAACGCACGACTCAACGGCAAGAACGACGACATCCGGGTGGAGTCCGCTGCCGCCCAGCGACTTGCCGGCGGCTGGGTGAAGCCGCTCGTCACCACGTTCTTCGACTTCACGCACGTCTGCGAGAGGTCCGAGCGGCTCGACTTCCGCGTATCGCCAACAGGCGGCGTCGCGGTTGTGAACCTGCTCGGCGCGAAGGTCAAGACCGGCCACGTGAACGTGGGTGGAAGGCTGTGGGCGTTCCACGACGTCGAGCCGGGCGCGACGGTGGATGCCGAGAAGTTGGAAAAGCTTCCGCAGCCCCCCAGCGGGCCACGCTATCCGTTTGCCGACAAGGGCACTACATACGGGCGCGACTGGAAGAAGAACCTGATGTTTGTGGCGGATTCGTGCCATAGGCTGCCGCAGGGCGAATACGTGGCGGAAGTCGAAGGTTCGCCGTTCTTCGAGAATCCGCTCAAGGGCAAGAAGGCGGATACATCGGCCGCCGGCATCGTGTTCGGGAAGTTCAAGGAGGTGGCCGAATGAAGGTTGAAGTGACAAACCTCGTGAAGACGTTCAACCGCGGATTCCGCGCCGTTGACGACCTTTCGTTCTCGTTTTCGTCCGGAGAGGTGATCGGCTTCGTGGGCCCGAACGGCGCGGGCAAGACTACGACCATGCGCATCATGGCGACTCTGGACACGCCGGACTCGGGCGACATCACGCTTGACGGCGTCTCCGTGCTGGACCATCCTGACGAGGCGCACCGCCTCATCGGCTTCATGCCCGACGACCTTCCAAGCAGAACCGACACCACCGTGGACGAGTACATAGACTTCTTCGCCCGCGCGTACGGTCTTCGCGGCGCGGCGATACGCAGGGCGGTCGAGGGCGTGGAGGATTTCACCGGCCTCACGGGATTCCGCGACCGCACGCTCAACGCCCTCTCAAAGGGCATGAAGCAGCGCGTTTCGCTCGCCCGCGCGCTGGTGCACGATCCTGCGGTGTTGATCCTCGACGAGCCGGCCAACGGACTCGATCCGCGCGCGCGCATCGAGCTGCGCGAGCTTGTGAAGGCGCTCGGCGAGAACGGCAAGGCGATTCTGATCTCGTCGCACATTCTCACCGAACTCGAGGAGATGTGCTCGTCTTCCGTGATCATCGAAAGAGGCAGGCGCCTCAAGGCGGAGGTGGAGGCGAGCTCGGAGGTGTGGATCAAGCTCCGCTTCCTTCCTGCCGTCAACGAGAATGCGCTGCCGATCCTTCTAGAGACGCCAGGCGTGATCGCCGCCGAGCCGAGCGGCAATGGCTGGCGCGTGAAGACGGCCTCGGGCGACGAGGCAGCGGCGGCGCTCCTCGGAAAACTCTCCGCGAGAAACCTAGTGCCGATTCTCTTCGAGCCGGAGCTCGGAAGGCTCGAAGACATCTTCATGCACGTGACAAAGGGGAACCTCGCATGAAGTTCCAGCCGCGAATAAACCCCGTCACCCTCAAGGAGCTGCGCCAGCTCGTGCGCTCGCGCCTCATCCTCTGGGGAATGGTGGCGCTCCCGATCGTGCTGATCCTGGCGACCGGAGCCGTGCTTCTGTCCGAAATGCACGACATCTCGATCCAGGAGGCGATGTACGGGAAAGGGCTAGGAGAGGAACCGCTGATCGCAGTGTCGATAATCACCGGCGTCGTCACGTGCGTGCTGATTCCGCTCTTCACATCGATCAAGACGGCGATTGAGACTAGCAAGACGGATCTTGGACTTGAATTCACCACTGCCCTTACGCCGGGCCAGATCGTCTCCGGGAAGATAACTGCGGTCGCGGTCATTTCCGCGATTGCGGTTGCGATCGCGATGCCGTTCTTCGTGCTTTCGTATCTGATGCGAGGCATCGACCTGTCCATTACCGTTTTAATTCCCGTGTCGCTGTTCGTGTCCAGCGTGTCGTTGACTGCCGTCGGGCTTCTGCCGGCCTGCTCGCGGCGCCACTCGATCGCGATGAAGGTGATCTCGCTTGTGGTGCTGTACATTTTTCTGCCATTCTTCTTTTCGAGCATCACCGCCGCAATTGGCATTGGCCGGGGAGTGCGAGGAGGCGGCGATTTTGCGGCGTCGTCGTTGTTCGTCTGTTATGGCTTGCAGTCGGCGATCATTGTCGCGTTATGTCGCGCCCAGGCCGCGGCCATGCTCGCGCCGCCGCACACAGATTATCTCCGTCCGCTCCGCATAACGCAGCTCGTCGTCGTCGGCATAAGCACGCTGCTGGTGTTTGGCCCTCCTTGGTGCGCTGCATGGTGCATAGGCGCAGGTATAATCTTGTTGCACGCAGCGTTCTATCCTGTGCCGATCACACGTGGCGCCGTGGCGCACATCATGCCACGGCCAAAGGCTCTGTGGCCAATTCTCTTCCCGCTTGCCACGGGCAGCGTGCCTTCGATGGTCTTCGCGTTGCTAATTGCCGTGGTGGTGTCGTCCGCGTTGGCGGTGTTCTACCCAAGGTACGTCCTTCGCGACATACCCAAGCTCTTCTTCGTGGCGATGGAGTGCGGCGGCGTGGTCGTCATTGCAGGCTCCATTGCGAGAATGATCATCGCCGTGCATCCTCGCATGGCAAATGCGCTCGGGAAGATCGCGTTCGCGTACATAGGCATTGTCAACGCGCTCTCGGCATTGGCGGCGGCTGAAGTGCTGGACAAGAACCTGGTGTACTCTCTGCCGTGCTGTGTCGCGGGAATCGACAGGTTCGACACGTTGCATGGCGGCTTGGCTTCCGTCATCGCCATGGGGGCAGTAATGCTTCTCCTATGTGCGGCCGGAAAGGACTTCAATCGGTTCCGCCGTTGAGTCCAGTAAATGTTGCCAATGTGGAAATGTTGCCAATATCAAATTCCAATGACCAATGGCAACATTTCCATAGATGAACCGGTCGCAAAACCTTTCTTGCTTTCGCCGTTGTGAGTTTAGGAGTTTGGGAGATTTAGAAAGGCTC
>JAFUDL010000487.1 GCA_017459225.1 Kiritimatiellia bacterium | reverse complement strand
GGCGCGTATCACATCACTTCTGGCGACGTCCCAAGCGACGTCATGGTGGGCGAGGGAATCGTCGACTTCATCGGCGAATGGGTTCTCGAGCACGACTTTGGCCTGCGCGCCGTCGTGGTGGGCGACTCCAACACCGAGCCCCTCTACGCGAAGCGCGTGGCGGATTCGCTTCGCGCCGCCGGCATTGAGGTGGTGCGCACCACGATTCCCGCAGGCGAGGAGGGCAAGACGCTCGACACGGTTGCGGACATCTGGCGCGTGTTCCTGCGCGCCGGCCTTGGCCGCGACGACTTCGCCGTGGCCGTTGGAGGCGGCGTCACCGGCGACCTAACCGGCTTCGCCGCCGCCACCTGGATGCGCGGCATGCGCTGGATCAACGTGCCCACCACGCTTCTTTCGATGGTGGACGCCTCCACCGGCGGCAAGACAGGATGCGACCTCCCCGAGGCGAAGAACATGGTTGGCGCGTTCCATTCGCCGTCGCTCGTTCTTGCCGACGTCGAGACACTCGTGACGCTTCCCGCGCGCGAATGGCGCTGCGGCCTCGCCGAGGCCCTCAAGCACGCATTCATCGCGGACCCCGACCTCGCAAACCATCTTGAGATGTTCGAGGGCCTTGGCTGCATCGCTCCTGACGCTCCCTTCGATTCGATCGACGACCTCGAGGGCCTCGCCGCCTTCGTGAGCCGCGCCCTCGCCGTGAAGGTGCGCCTCGTGAGGCAGGATCCCCGCGAACGCGATGTGCGCGCCAAGCTCAACCTCGGCCACACCGTGGGCCACGCCGTCGAGGTGGCCACGAACTTCGCCGTCAAGCATGGCGAGGCCGTAGCGATCGGCGCCGTCGAGGAGGCCCGCCTCGCGGTGCGCCTCGGCCTCGCGCCAGAGGACTGGCCCGGCAAGATGGCCGCGGTGTTCAGGAACGTGGGACTTCCCGTGGAGCTGCCCGAGGGCGTGACGTTCGACTCTCTCTCCGACATAATGCGCCGCGACAAGAAGAAGCGCGACGGCAAGATACGCTTCGCCCTCCCGTGCGGATGGAGCGACGTTTCGCTCACTCCAGTGGAGATTTGACATGGACCTCAGAAGAAGAGTGTGGGTGGAGATCGACATCGGCACCCTGCGCGCCAACTATCGCCGCATTGCCGCCGCCGTCAAGCCCGCCAAGGTGCTGTGCGTCATGAAGGCGAACGCCTACGGTCTCGGCGTAGATCCGTACGCGAAGGCGCTTGCCTCCACCGATTGCGCGGGATTCGGAGTTGCCGAGCCTTTCGAGGCGCTGCAGCTCGCGGGGCGCGGCAAGCCGGTGCAGATTCTCTCTTCCGTGTTGCCTGACGAAATCGAGCCCATGGTCGCTGCGGGCGTCACTCTTCCCGTCATAGACATCGCCACCGCACGCCTCGTCAGCGCTGCCGCGCGCCGTCTGGGGAAAGTCGCCAAGGTGCACCTCAAGCTCGACACCGGCATGGGCCGCCTCGGCATTCTCGCGAAGGACGCAGTGCGTGTGGCGTGCGCGGTGAAGCGCCTCCCCAATCTCGACTGCGAGGGCATCTTCTCGCACTGCCCGATGGCGTACGATCCGGAGGACGCCTTCACGGAAGACCAGATCGACCTCTTCTGCTCGATCCTATCGGAGCTCAAGCGCCGCGGAATCACGTTCCGTGTTGTGCACATCGCGGCCTCGGACGCGATAAACAACTTTCCCCGCGCGGCGCGTCCGCCGTTCACGCAGGTGCGCACCGGTATCAACCTGCACGGCTCCTTCGATCCCAACGGACGCCGCGCTCTCAAGCTAGAGAGCGTGCTCACCCTCAAGACGCGCGTCGCGCAGGTGCGCACGCTTCCGCCAGGCACCACGCTTGGTTATGGACGCACCTGGTGCCTCAACCGTTCAACTCGCGTCGCAACGATCTCGGCTGGATATGCGGACGGACTTCCGCTTGCTCTTACGAACCGCGGCCATGTGCTCATTGGCGGCGTGCCGTGTCCTGTGATCGGACGCATCTCGATGGACTACACCACAGTGGACGTCTCGCATGTTCCAGGCGTCGAACCAGGTGATGAAGTCGTCTGCCTCGGCCGTTCCGGCAAGTTCCAGGTCACACCCGACGACTGGGGCGCGCTGAAGGGCACACACGCCTACGAGATCATCTGCTCCCTCGGCAACCGCGTCGAGCGCGTTTACGTGCAGTAGTACGGACTTGCGCTATTGCATATTGTAACATGCCGCCAAAACGCCCTTGCGTGGAGAGGGAAGATTGTGGTATAATATCAAGTCAACACAGAGAAAAAGAAATTCAACTGGAGTTACAAAGACATGTCGATGTTCAAAGGCTTCTCAAATGCCTTCAAGATTAAAGAGCTTCGCAAGAAGATTCTGATCACGCTCGGCCTTGTGGCCGTGTGCCGTCTGGTGTCGCTCATTCCCACGCCCGGCGTGGACTGGCACGCGCTGCAGGAGGCTCTGCGCAACGCGAGTTCGGAGGGCGGCAACATCGTTGACTGGCTGAACGTCTTCACCGGCGGCGCCCTTGAGCAGTGCGCGATCGGCACGCTCTCGATCTGGCCGTACATCTCGGCGCAGATCGTGATACAGCTGCTTTCGTCTGTGATTCCCTCTCTTGAGAAGCTCAAGAAGGAGGGCGAGAGCGGCCGCCAGCAGATTGCCCAGATCACGCGCTACCTCACGATAGCCATCTGCGTGGTGCAGTCGTGGAGCATCGCCACGGGCCTCATGCATCCTGCGAGCCTCGGTCTCCACACCGATCAGATCGTGACGAATCCAGGCATTGGCTTCCAGCTTATGACGGTGATAGGGATGACCTCGGCCGCGCTCTTTGTGATGTGGGTGGCCGACCAGATCACCACCTTCGGCATCGGCAACGGCGGCTCGCTCATCATCATGATCAACATCGCCTCGCGTCTTCCCAAGGCGATCGTGAGCGCGTGGGAGCGCTACTTCGGCCTTGGCGGCATGCAGGCCACGAAGAACCCCGTCGAGCTTCTGATCCTGCTCGCGTTCGGCTTTGCAGTTGTGATGTTCACGGTGCTGCTCGTGCAGGGCGTGCGCAAGGTGCCGATCCACGCCACGCGTCGTTCTATGGCCGGCGGCAACAGCTACGGCATGCAGCAGACGTACATGCCGCTGCGCGTGAACTACACGGGCGTCATGCCGATCATCTTCGCCCAGCCGCTTCTCCAGATCCCCGCGATGCTGCTCAGGAAGATTCCGTCGGAGTCCACCGGATTCCTCGGCGCGCTGCGTTCGTTCGGCAACAGCCTTGGCGATCCCGGAAGCGCGCTGCACCTCACGATCTACGCAGTGGTGATCATGTTCTTCGCGTTCTTCTGGGTGGCCACGCAGTTCAACGCTGTGGACATCTCCGAGAACCTCAAGAAGGACGGCTCGTACGTGCCCGGGTATCGTCCCGGCCGCGCCACCGCCGAGTATCTCGACGCAGTGATGACGCGCCTCACGCTCATCGGCGGCACTGGACTCATGGTGCTTGCGCTCCTGCCCCAGGTCATCAGCGGCTGGATGGCGGTGCCGTGGGTGATCGCCTCGTTCTTCGGCGGCACCTCGCTCCTGATTATCGTGGGCGTGGCGCTCGACACGCTGCGCATCATGGAGTCGCACCTGCTCGTGCGCAAGTACGACGGCTTCCTGCGCCACGGCTCGCTTCGCGGCCGCGCTGGCGCGTAGGTCCTGAACAGACCAGGCCAAATGCGGCCATGCGGAGAAGGCGGGGCCATTCAGCCCCGCCTTCTTTGACTAGGATGAGGAGGGGCGGCGGAACGGAATGAAAGGGAATTTGACATGAACAAGAGAAAAGAGAAACTAAGACGGCAGCAGTCTCCGCGCGAGACTGGAACGATGACGGGCGAGCTGCACATGGCTCGCAGCGGCGTGGGGTTCCTCGTTGACCCCGACACTGGAGAGGCCACGTGGATTGCACGCGACGACCTGTCGACGGCCCTCGCAGGCGACACCGTGACCATCAAGCTCAAGACGCCGGGCGGTTCGCGCGGCGGGAAGAGCTTCAGGCGCGCCGTGCGCCCGGTGAAGGAGAAGGACGGTCCGGAAGGGCGCGTGATCAGAATCGTCGAGCGCGCGCCGCGCGCGATAGTGGGCACGGTTGCGTCGACGGGACGCTTCGTGCGCGTGCAGCCGCTCTCGCCCACGTACCGCCAGGAGTTCTTGGTGCCGAGCGCGAACGGCGCCCGTGAGGGAGACCGCGTGGTGATGCGGTTTGTGCGCTGGGACAATCCGCGCCTCGCGCCCGAAGGCGAGATCACCGACGTGATAGGCCCGGCGGACGATCCGTCGCTCGACACGATCTCCGTGATGAAGCAGTACGACCTTCCCGAGGCGTTCCCCGAAGCGGTCATAGAGGAGGCCGAACGCGTGGGCGCGCTGCCTCGCACCGAGGGCCGCGCGTCGTCCGTGCCGTCCGGCCGCCTCGACCTGCGCCGGAAGTTCATCTTCACTTGCGACCCCGAGACCGCACGCGACTACGACGACGCGCTGTCGCTCGAGACGGACAAGGCGGGCAACCGCGTTCTCGGCGTGCACATCGCCGACGTCTCCCACTACGTGTCGCCAGGCGGCGCGCTAGACCGCGAGGCATACCGCCGCTCTACTTCGGTGTATCTCGTCGACAAGGTGGTGCCTATGCTCCCCGAGCAGCTCTCCAACGGCGCCTGCTCGCTCGTCCCCAACGAGGACCGCCTCGCCTTCAGCGCCTTTCTCACCTTCAACGACAAGGGCGAATGCATCTCGCGCAGGTTCGCGAAGAGCGTGATCCGTTCGAAGGCGCGCTTCGCATACGAGCAGGTGCTGGATCTGCTGCGTGCGGAAGGCGGTGTCAAAGGCGCTCCGTCTGCCGTTTCATCGATTCCCGCGCCGAAGCTGAAGCCGCGCGAGCGCAAGACGATTCTCGCCATCCACGCGCTTGCCCAGCAGCTGCGCAGAAACCGATTTGCCGCGGGAGCGCTCGACATGGAGGTGCCCGAGGCCGAGATCAAGATCGACAAGAACGGAATGATGACGGGTGTGGAGGTGCGCGAATACGACGAGTCTCACCAGATGGTGGAGGAGTGCATGGTGGCGGCTAACGAGGCCGTGGCCACGGAGCTCTGGACGCGCGGCGTGAAGATTCTCGCGCGACTGCACGAGCCGCCGGACGTCGACCGTCTCGACGAGCTTCGCGCCAATCTCGCGAAG
>JAFUDL010000486.1 GCA_017459225.1 Kiritimatiellia bacterium | reverse complement strand
TTCTCAAGCAGCACGGGGCCGATCTTCAGGTAGTCGCCGCCGTGTACCAAAGTGTTGTCCACGGCGTTTGCGGAGCTTCCCCATGCTCCACTACCCTCCTGGACGACATTCGCCGAATACGTGTATGTCACGCCGTTGACGGTGACCGGCTCGAAGGTTCGACTCCTGTTGTCCGTTGACAGATAGACGTAAACCCAGCAGTAGCCCGGGAATCCATTCGCGGCAGTCAGTCCGCTTATCGAACACGAATGGGCGGAATCGTCAAGATAGCTGTAGAAGAGGTTGCCGCTCGTCACGGTCGTCCCGTTCGCCCATGTATGGTTGCAGGTGTGCGCGAACGTCACGCTGCCGGGATGGGCTACACCATCGTTCCACAGGAATCCGGTCTGGGCTTCCTGCTCGCGCGCGTATGTGTTGTTCCAATAGTCGCCTGCGACGGGAACGGCGCCGTACGTATCCGTCCCCGAAACCGGACCGTAGTCTTTGTCGTTCTTATTCTGTCCGCCGGAGAAGTTGACGGAGAGCGTATAGTCGCTGCGCTCACCGAAGTCGATCTGCACAGCGGAAAGCGTGCCGTGGTATTTCGTGGTCGTTCCATCCGATGCCGCCGCGTACGAGATGGTCACGGTGCCGTCGGTTATCTCCACGCCTTCGATCTTCAGGTAGTCGCCGCCAAGCACCAGCTTGTTGTTCTGTGCGTGCGTGTAGCTGCCCCACGACGTCGTGCCCGCCGTCACCGCGCCATTCGCGTAGGTGTAGGTCGTCCCGTTCACGGTCTTGGGGCAGAACACGGCCCCTGCGTTCGATCGGTCTGAAGCGCAATAGATATAGACCGTGCAAGTGGAAGGGAAGCCGTTTTCCGCCGTCAGTCCCGACAGGGTCAGCGTCTGCTCGGCAGATCCATCGAGAAACGAGTTGAAGATGTTGTCCGTCGTGGAACTCGCGCTTACCGAATAGGTGCAGCTGGCATTCCACGACGCCGACACGCCCGCCGCGACGGTGCCGTCGTTGAGCTTGATCGACGACGCGCTCGCCACGCCGCTTCCGTGCGTGGAGGAATGCGTCTGGAAGTTGTTCCAGTTGTCGCCGGCGACTGGCAGCGCGCCAAAGAGCGCCGAACCGCTCACAGTGCTGAAGGCCGAATCGCCCGGATTCGCCGGCGAATCCCTCGGCCCGGCAAAGTTGATCGAGATCGACTTTGCGCTGTCGGCTAGCGCGACGCCTGACGCCATGCAGAGCAACATGACAATGGACTTGAGTTTCATAATGGTCTTCCCTTTTGTTTTCACCTTTGCGAGCACATTTCTCAATTGCCTTGGCGATATTATAGTACAAACCCATCTTTGAAATCAAGGGTTATCTGAACCTTGTGTCACCTTGCGGGTTGTCAAATACTATTGCGGCTTGAAAAGGCAAACGCAAGACCAGCCACTCGACGTGACATACTTGCGTTTGCCTTTGCAGACTTGCGTCAGTCCTGCGAACGGCGCTGAATGCGTCAGCGCATATAGATGATGAGGCCTCGTTCGGATATGATCCCGGAGACAGAGCCGTCGTCGTTGCGCTTCAGGAAGACGCCGTATTTTCTGGGCAGGGACTGCAGATTCGACGAGTCGATCCGCAGCCTTGCGAACGTCTCGGCAGTGCAACTCGCGAAGAGCGGGAACGTATCGCCGATTTTCGCACCGGACATGTCGCCCGTCACTACCACCCTCGCCGCTCCGGACGCCGTCACGACGCCCGCAGCAGGCACTGTGCGGTTCGCCCCAACGGCGATCGCGGCACCCTTTGCAAGCGAAATCGAAGTGGCCGTCAAGACGTCGTTCGAGATCGCCAGCGTTCCTCCATTCACCACCACGGAGCCGGTGAAGGCGCTCGTTCCCGCCGCCGGGCTCATCACGAGCGTGCCTTCGCCCTTCTTCGTGAGCGTGGCCGCACCGGAGATGCCGGAAGTCCACGTCACCGTGTGCCCCTGCGTGTCGTCGCCGAGGGCTTGGTGTTGACGTTGTCTTCCGAGTAGCGCGCTATTCCCGAATCGTCGCACGTCGCGCCTGCCAGTATGTTGCCCGCGGCCAGGACGCCATACTTCAAATATGCATCCTCGCCGGCCAGGGCGGTCTTCCACGCGTATGCGTTGGTGTAGATGACGTCCCCGCTGTCGTTCAGCATGACTGCGCCGGACGGAGTGTTGAAAATCTCCCTCAGCCGGGCCTCCGTCAACCCGGAACCGGTTAGCAGCGTACCGTTCTCCACATCGGGCGCGACGGTAATCCTCACCCCGTCGGCGATAGTCAGAGAACCGTTGTCAGACACCGCGATCGAGGCTGAACCGCTGAAGGTCATATTTCCCTCAATCGCAACCGAGCCGGTTGCCTCGACTGCACAGGAGAGTCCGGAGCCGTCCTTGAACGTCAGCGTTGCGCCGTCCGGAACCGAGACGGTGGCGTTGCCCAGCACGCCACCTTCCGCGACTTCGAGCGTCGTGCCGGTGGCCAGCGTGGCCGGACCGGTGCCGGAGCCGTTCACCGCAGAAACCACGATCTTGCCGCCTTCCAGGAAGGTGCCGCCCGTGAAATACTGCGGGGCGGCCAGAACGAGCGTGCCGGGGTTGAGCTTGTAGAGCTTCGCCGCCGTGTTGTTGGAGGCTTTCGCAATGGTGATGGTGCGCGGCGTC
>JAFUDL010000485.1 GCA_017459225.1 Kiritimatiellia bacterium | reverse complement strand
GCCCGTGTGCTCGATGGAGGTGCCCATGCGGTAGAAAATCTTCATGCCGATGTTCTGCGAAAGCGAAAGCACATGGTCTGTGGGCTCGAAGACGTAGTTGCGCGGGTCGGACGGATCCAAGTGCGGAAGGGGGAAGATGTACTGCGTGTCGATGATGCGCTGGCCGCTGTTGACGAGCGCCCAGTCATGTGTGCGCGCGGCGGTGAGATGGAGCGCGGCGAGTGCCTTGTCGTCGTTCTCAAGGCTGCGGGGATACGATCTCGGGCCATACCCCGAGCAGTGGAGCCACTTGTTGATGCGTCCAGTGGTGGACGTGAAGTCGATTGTCGCGGTTGCCTCCGCGCCGCATGCCACCGCGCCCGCAAGGGCAAGCGCGCCTATGAGAATGTTTGCTTTCATGTCCCTAGTTTACCGAATTCCGCCTTCCCTGTCAAATGTCGGTATTGCCTAAAGCAGAAGATTGGTGTACAATGTTCTGTGCCGTCTAATGCAATGGAGAATGTGCTGTGAAAAACAACCTCTTGAAAACTGTGCTGGCCTGTGCGCTCGCAGCCGGGCTTGCCGCACATGGCAATGTGCCGACATTTCCCCGCAGTATTCCGCCTGGAAAACATCTGCCGCCGCCGCCGCAAAGAGGCGCGCTGCGCATCCGCCCTGCAGAGGCGAAGCATGTCAAGTTCGTGAAATACCGCGACCCGAGCGGCTACTTCACGATGAACGTTCCGATGGGCTGGAGGGTGAAGACCGGTCTCAAGCCCGACGGCAAGTTCGACATCATCAGCTACGCCATCACAGTGTACGATCCAAAGCGTCCGGAACGTGAGCTATACTTCTGCCTCAACAACGCGATCGGACTCAAGTCGGTTGAAGCGCGGAACTGGTACGCAAGATCGTATGGTCCCGGAAGCTACTTTGCGAAGATGCCCGTTCTGACGGAACTCTCCACCGCAGGATTCTTTGCGGCAATGGGTCCGCTCTTCGGATACAGGCAGTTCACCGTTCTCGAACGCCTCGGAAGAAGCGCGCTTGGCGGCGACGTGGTGGTGGCGGAATGCACAACCGCCTCTGGCAGACGGGTGCAGGGACTATACCACGCAACCGTCACGTCGATGAGCCGCCCCGTGCAGGTCAATCCCTTCAACGCGAGAGCCGGCATGGTGGACGTGGGGCCGATCACCGAGTTCTCGATTCTCTCGGAGACCGCTCCGAAGGAGGAGTTCATCGACTGGCAGCCCGTACTCGACAAATGCTTCGCGTCGATCGCCTTCACTGCGGCATTTCATCAGCAGCGCAGAGAGGCCTGGGCCCGCATGATGGGAACCTCAAAGTACATCATGCAGACAGCCGACTCCATTCGCGGCATGATCATGGATTCATACAACCGCCGCAACGCAACGTACGACGTGCTCTCGCAGAAGCGCAGCGATGCAACTCTCGGCTACGAGCGCGTGCAGGACACCGAGACCGGCGAATACTATCGCGCAGAAAACGGATTCACCGACTGGTACAAGGGCACGCGCTACCGTCCCGCACCAGAAAAGGCAGCTTATCTTACTCCCGTCAGCGGCTACATCAACTGGAAGTAGCCGCCCGCGTGAACCGCCTAGCGCGGAGAATCGTTTACGAGTAGGATGAAGTTTGAACGTTCCATGCCAAGCCGCGGCTTCACGCTCGTGGAGATGACGATAGTGGTGGCGATCATTGCAGTGATCGCCACGCTTGCCGTCACGCGCTGCGCGCGCGCCGTGAAGGCGGCAAGAATCACGGCGGCCCAGGCGAACATGCAGGCGATACGCGACGCGTTCATCGGCGGCGACCCGGGCTATGTGCGCGACCTCTCCGGCATACCAGGCTTCTCTCCCGCGTATCTGCGCGTCGCGAACATCTTCATGCCAACTAACGTGTTCGGATGCAAGGTGACTGGAGGAGGCGCCGCCGCCACGCGCGCCGTGCGTCTGGACGAAGGCGACGAGGCGCGGTGCCTGGCGGAAGGACGCGCCTTGCCGCAGGCGTTCACGGCGTGGGATGAAGTGCGCTCTCGCGGATGGCGCGGACCATACCTCAACGCCCAGACTGCCGCTTTCCCGGCTCAGGACGCAGTGCGATTTTCCGGCGACGCAACGTTCGCAGAGCGTGGCTTCTTCCCTTCGCTTTCGCACCTGCGCCTGCCTGCAGAGTTCAAGGACACATCGCGCGCGTCGGTGTACGGCTTCACCGGCGAACCGGCAATGCTCGACCCCTGGGGAAACCCGTACGTGGTGCAGATACCGCCACCGCAGGCGTTCAACGATGTTACGAACGTGATGGACTCTGCGCGCTTCGCGTACGCACGCGTGGTCTCGGCCGGACCAGACGGTCGCCTCGACACGCCATGCTTCGGAGCAAACACAACGAACTTCTGGGGCGCCACGGGATGGAGCGAACGCCGCAGGCGACTCTCGCGCCAGGCGGGCCTCATCGACGGCGACGACAGGTCGGCGCGCGGCGACGACCTTGTGCTTTTTTTCTCCCGCAACGACATTGACGAGGGCGAAGAGATGTGATATCATATCGGCGTTTCTGGAGAAACCATGACAAGAACCGCTTATTTCTTTTTTGGCTATTGGTACTTCGCGTTCGAAAAGCGCGGGGCGGCTTCTTGTTGCTGAAATTAATGCAAAGGCAATTGGACAAGGCGGCCCCGCTCAGACGAGCGGGGCCGTTTGATTTAAGAAAAACAAAAGGAGAAAACAATGATCATAGTGATCAAGCAAAATGCGGACGAGGCTCAGGTCGAGAACCTGAAGTCACTTCTGCTCTCACGCAACATCACGCCGCACGTGTCGAAGGGATCGCTGCAGACGATCATCGGCTGCGTTGGCGACGTGGCCCATCTCGATCCGGACCTCATAGAGGCGCTAGACGTGGTGGAGAGCGTTCAGCGGATACAGGAGCCGTACAAGTCGGCCAACCGCAAGTTCCATCCAGAAGACACCGTTGTCGAGGCAGGCGGCGTGAAGATCGGCGGCGGCAACTTCGCCGTGGTGGCGGGTCCGTGCAGTGTGGAAAGCGAAGAGCAGGTGGTGGCCATCGCGCGCGCGGTGAAGGCCGCAGGCGCATCGATGCTGCGCGGCGGCGCGTTCAAGCCGCGCACCTCTCCGTACGCGTTCCAGGGACTCGGCGCGGAAGGCCTGCGGATGCTCTCCGTGGCGAAGAAGGAGACTGGCCTGCCGATCGTGACGGAACTGATGGACTTCGCCGACATCGAACTCTTCAACGACGTTGACGTGATCCAGATCGGCGCAAGGAACATGCAGAACTTCAACCTTCTGCGCGAAGTCGGAGCGTACACGAAGAAGCCTATTCTGCTCAAGCGCGGGATGTCCGCAAGTGTGCAGGAGCTTCTGATGAGCGCCGAATACGTGATGGCGAGCGGCAACCCGAACGTGATCCTGTGCGAGCGCGGCATACGCACCTTCGAGACTTCGCTTAGGAACACTCTTGACCTCGGCGTGGTGCCGCTTCTGCACAAGCTGTCGCATCTGCCGGTGATGGTTGATCCCTCGCACGCCACGGGCCACGCGTACATGGTGGAGCCGGTGAGCGTGGCGGCCACTGCGATCGGCGCTGACGGCCTCATCATCGAAGTTCACAACAATCCCGCCTGCGCCCTATGCGACGGTGCGCAGAGCCAGACGCCAGAAGCGTTCACGGCTACCATGGAGAAAATCCGCAAGATAAGGAGCGTCTTGTGAAGGACATAAAAAACATCCGCAGCGAAATCGATTCGATCGACAGCGAACTAGTCAATCTCTTCCGCCGCCGCCTGGAGATAGTGGCCGAAGTGGCCGCCTCAAAGCACGAGCGCGGCGCGCCGGTTACAGACCCTGCGCGCGAGCGCGACATTCTCGCGCGCGTCACTGAGGAAGTCGGCGAGGAGTACGCCTATGGCGCACGCCTCTTCTTCTCCACGCTCTTCGGCATATCGAAGGCGCGTCAGCGCGCGCTGCTGAACGGGGAATCCGAGCTCGTGAAGACGATACGCGGCGCTATGGCCGACCGCACGCGCTTCCCCGAACGCGCGGTCGTTGCCTGCGCTGGCGCTGAGGGTTCATACGCGCAGCAGGCGACGTCGCTGATGTTCCCTCTTCCTACGATTCTCTACTTCACATCGTTTGAGAAGGTGTTCGAAGCAGTGGAGAAGGGCTTTTGCCAATATGGAATACTGCCGGTGGAGAACTCGGCCGCAGGATCGGTGACGGCCGTGTACGACCTCATGGAGCGGCAGCACTTCCACATAGTGCGGGCGCTGCGCCTCAAGGTCGACCATGTGCTGCTGACGCCGCACGGCGTGCGCCTGGAGGATGTGCGCGAAATCACCAGTCATCCGCACGCGCTCGCTCAGTGCCGCACGTTCCTTCAGGCACATCCGAAGATCAAGGTCGTTCCAGGACCCAACACCGCAGTGGCCGCAAAGACGCTGGCGGATAGCGGACGGCGGGATATGGGCGTGATTGCATCACGTGCATGCGCCGAGCTGTATGGACTCGACGTTGCGGAAGAGGACATCATGGACGCCGTGTACAACTACACGCGGTTCGTGTGCATCTCCAAGGAGCCTGAGATCTGGCCCGACTCGCGCAAGTTCACCATCACCATGCGCCTGCCGCACCGTCCCGGCGCGCTGAACACAGTGATTCTAAAGTTTGCCTCCATCGGAGTTAACCTCACGAAGCTCGAGTCGCGTCCCATTCCAGGCACCGACTTCGAGTTCCGCTTCATCTTCGACTTCGACGCTTCGCCGAACGATACCGAGATACTTGCACTGCTCTCCGAGCTCGCGCAGGATCCGGAAATCGAGCACTTCGCGTTCCTCGGCGCGTATGCAGAAAAATAGTGTTGAAAGTTCCTTTGTCCTAACACACGCCTAACAGAGTTTTTATATACTACAAAGCACACACCAACCCCAACCTGCGGCCGAACGCAGTTCGGCTCATTGAGGGCATTGCCGCGCCCGAGACAGGAATGACGGCACGCCTCCGGTAGCGGTTACCCCTCTTTTCCGCACCGGAGGCATTTTTTTTGTTTTAAGGTTTCGGAGTTTCGGAGTTTTGAGGTTTCTGATACAAGAAAAAAATCACCTATCGCAACCGAATCTAATTTGATATACTATCGGCAATGAACAAAACAATCATAATATGCGTGGCTGCGGCTGTTTCCGTCTTGGCGCTTGGCGCGGCTGTGTGGCGGATGCTTCTCAAGAAGAGAAAATACGAACGGTCGTCGCTGTCCGCCAGTGATCTGTCGTCGCCAATGATTGACGATTGCATCCGCAACTATGCGATGGAGCCTGCATTCAAGGCACATTCGAAAAACGAGGCAATTGAAAAACTGGTGGAAATCGTGGCCGCGCGTTTTCCCCAGCAGGTGAAGAACGTAGCAGAAGTGAAGCGTTCCGTTTTCGCGCGGGAGAAGTCCATGCCCACTGGACTCGACAACGGCATAGCTGTGCCGCACGGCCGAACAGATAGTGTTAAAAGCATAGTTGGCGCAATCGCGCTTGTTGACAATTCTGAGAATGAAAACGGAATCATTCCCGACTACGAGATGATTGACCATTCGAAGCTGCAGATCATAATTCTGACGCTCGTCCCGGAGTCCGTGCAGGAGCCTTATGCGCAGGTGATGGCATTCATAAATCGCACCTTGCGCAACAACGAATCAAGAGAACAACTTCTGGAATGCAAAACGCAGGAAGAAATGCGGAAATTCTTCAATTCCGCAAACTAACGAAAGTTATCTACAGATGGTTGTTGATAACTTGTAAACATGTTTAGATTTCTTATGCGTGGCTTTTTCCGAATATTATGGTTGAATAGTTGGCAAACAATTTAAGGCTAAGAAGGTTTTGCTGTGATGGACGACGAAAGAAAAGACGTTGGCAGCCTGTGGAACAGAGTGGTTTCACAGGTGAAGATGCTGTTGCCAACAGAGATGGAGCGCAATCGCACCGAGCGCTACTTTCCATTGATGCATTCGCCCAGGCTGGAGAATGACGAGTTCGTCATCGCCGTGAACGAGCAGATACAGGTGGAGATGTTCACCGATCTCTACGCGCAGCTCATCCGTGAGGCTCTTCACGCAGACGGAATAGAAGTCAAGTCCGTACGCTTCGTTGTGGAGAAAAAGCCTGAGGAAGAAACAGCGCCAGCTCCAGTTCAGCGTATAAAGCCGGCAGTCGCTAAAACAGCTTCGTATTCGCAGAATGAGCATCCGCTCATCACTTCCACGATGCCGATGCATGAGAACTATACGTTCCACAATTTTGTTGTAGGTCCATCCAATTCGTTTGCACACGCTGCCGCCACGGCTGTTGCGAAGAACCCCGGCGAGACTTCGTACAATCCGCTTTTCATATACGGAGGAACTGGACTCGGCAAAACGCACCTGATGGAGGCAATAGGCCATTTCGTTGTTTCGAAAATGCCGAAGAAATCCGTATGCTACATCACGTCCGAGACATTTCTGAACGAATACATAAACGCGATTCAGAACAAGACGATTGCCGCGTTCCGCGAACGCTACAGAAAAGTCGATCTGCTTCTCCTTGACGACGTGCAGTTCATCGCCGACAAGTTCAACGTGCAGGAGGAGTTCTTCAACACTTTCAATTCGCTCATGGGTCTGCGCAAGCAGGTTGTGATGACGAGCGATGTTGCGCCGAAGGATCTAAAGGGATGTGAGGAGCGTCTCATTGGACGCTTCCAGCAGGGCATGGTGGTAGAGATCGAATCGCCTTCGTACGAAACGCGTCTTGCAATTCTGAAGTTCAAGATGGCGGCAAGGCAGCATATCATTCCGGACGAGATTCTGAAGTTCATCGCCGAGAACATACGTTCGCATGTGCGCGCAATCGAGGGTGCGCTCAACCGCGTGCTGACGTTTGTGGACCTCAATCAGAACCTTCCCCTCACTCTTGAGATCACGCAGCATCTTCTCAAGGATTCCATAGCCGAAGAGAAGGTGATAAAGGATCTTACGGTTGATGAAATCATGCGTACGGTCTCTATCTTCTACGGCGTGAAGATCGAAGACATTCTTTCGCCGTGCCGCACGCAGACGCTAGTCACTCCGCGACAGGTGGCGATGTTCCTTTCATGCAAGCTCACTACTAAGTCGTTGCCTGAAATAGGAAGATCATTCGACAAGTCGCATGCCACGGTGCATCATGGAGCACAGACTATTCAGAAGCGGCTTGACGTTGAAAGCGACTTGAAGAAATCTGTTGAGGAGATCGTGTCGCGCCTTGGCCGGAAGTTCTCCGATCTTAGCTAGCGAATGGAGCATTGCAGCGACTTTAGTCAATTTGTAGAAATGCATAATGCAAGCTGTTCATAAAACGGCGCGTTGTCAACAGAAGCCGAGCCGCTAGAAAGATGCATGAAGATGACTACAGAGATGGATGAAAGTTTTCAACAGTCAAAAAGCTCTCAAACACCAGCATTTAAAGGAGCAGAACAAGTTGTGAACGTTGTCTACAAAGATAATAATATTATTATTCATTCTTTACTTACGCAGTATAAATAGGGTAAACTAATAGGCGACGTTTCACAAGAGTGGCAAAAGGAACACCAAAGGAGAAGTCATGAAGTTCAAAATTGCACGGTCGAATTTTCTCGATAGCCTGAAGAAGGTCCAGAACATCGTTGGATCAAAAGGATCCATGATGATTCTGCAGAATGTTCTCATAGAGGCAAACGACAGGCAGCTTTTCCTAACCACTACTGACCTTGACATTTCAATTCGTTCGGTTGTGCCGTGCGAAGTAGAAGTTGAGGGTTCCACCACGCTTCCCGCGAAGGTGCTGTTCAATGCTGTGTCGAAGGCGGCGGAGGGAATGATCGAAGTTGATGTGGACGGAGAAGACCGCGCGCAGATAACTGCCGGTTCCGCGCTCTACAAGTTGAGCGGAATGTCTGTGGTGGACTTTCCTACTCTTCCGCAGGACCAGAATTCGTTTGAATACGTTATCCCGCAGATGGCTCTGCGCGACATGCTCCGCAAAACCGCTTATGCCGCTTCCCAGGACGACACGCGCAAAACGCTAAAGGGTGTTTTGGTGAGCTTCCGCGACGGCAAGGTGACGATGGTTGCAACCGATGGACGCCGACTCGCGCTTGTGGAGCACGAGATAGAGCTTCCCGAAAACGCACAGCGCGACATCATTCTTCCAACAAAGGTCGTTGCCGAACTGCAGCGTTCTCTTTCAAACGACGGCGACGCGCGCATCACCATCGAGAAGTCGCAGGTGTCGTTCAACCTCGGCGACACGCGCCTCTATTCCAAGCTGCTCGACGAAATCTATCCTAACTACCGTCAGGTGATTCCAGGCGAACTTTCTGAACGTGTGTCAGTTGATCGTGAACTTCTTCTTGCCGCGCTCGACCGCGTGAGCGTGATGAAAAAGGATGAGTCCAATTCCACCAAGCTCACTTTCAACGCGAATGAGCTCACCGTAAGCTCTAGCGTGACCGAAGCTGGATCTGCACGCGACATCGTGCCCATCAAGTATGACGGCCCCGCGATCGACATCGTGTTCAATCCCGGATTCGTGATGGATCCTCTGCGCGCTATCGACGAAGACGAGATCATCATCGAGCTGAGCAATGGACATTCTCCTGCGCTCATCAAGTGCTCTGTTCCTTTCCTCTATGTGATGATGCCTCTTCGCATCAGCTAGTGCTTCCATTTTCAGCTCAATGAAGATCTGGACAGACAAAAAGTACCCCATCATTCTTTCCTGTGCCAGCTGCCTCGTGCCATGGGTTAAAGACGAGGTGAGGGAAATGGGCTACAGGGTAATCGACTACTCTGACAGTGTGGTGGTGGTGGAAGGCGGGCTGCGCGACGTGTTCCGCCTCAATCTGCAGTTGCGCACCGCGCATCGAGTGCTGGTGCCGCTTCTTCGCACCACGTGTCGTCATGTTCGTGAACTATACGACCATGTGACAACGATTGATTGGGAGAACCTTCTTGATCCTGACGGATATTTTTCCGTTGCGTCGGTTGTTCACAACGACACTGTACGCGACACGCGTTTACCGTCTTTGATAACTAAGGACGCCATTGCCGACCGCATGCGTGCGAAATGCGGGCGGCGTCCGGATTCAGGTTCTGACTATGATGCCGGCGCAGCCGTTTTCGTTCATTGGGAAGACCAGCGCGCCATCATCTATCTTGACACGAGCGGCTCTCCGCTCTCGAAACGCGGCTATCGTAAAATTCCAGGTTCCGCACCGATGCAGGAGACGCTTGCCGCCGCCTGCATAGACGCGATGAAGTGGAACCGCAAGACGCCTTTCATATCTCCGATGTGCGGTTCAGGTACGCCTGCCATTGAGGCGGCGCTTGCCGCGATTGGTCGCGCTCCGGGTTCACTTCGGTCGCATTTTGCTTTTATGTCCCTAAAGGGCTACAAGCAGATCATTCCAAACGAGAAGGCGCCGCGCGTTGCACCGCGCCATCGGTTCGGTGTGTCGCCGGAACAGATATGGAAAGACATGCTTCTTGAGTCGGCCGAAAAGGAAAAGAAGAACATTCCTCCGATCATCGCAACAGATATCTCTCCAGAGGCTGTTGAGAACGCTCAGATCAACGCACACGCGGCAGGTGTGCACAATTTAATACAGTTCAAGGCGTGCGACTTCGCTGATACTCCGATACCAGATCATTTTGTTCCTGATCTCACGCCAGAGGAGGAGAAGAAGTATCCCTACAAGGGCTGTGTTTTCTTCAATCCCGAATATGGCATACGCCTTGGCAATCCAGTGGAACTCGCTAGTGTGTATGAACGAATCGGCAACTTCATGAGCGAGAAGTGCAAAGGCTATGTGGGTGGGTTGATAACTGGAAGCCCTGAGCTTTCCAAGATGGTCAATCTCTACTATATCACCCGCATTCCATTCTACAACGGTCCCATTGACTGCCGCTTGTTCATTTTCCCCAATTGCGAAATCAAGGGTGCAAAGTAGTTCGTGGTTCGTGGTTCGTGCCCCGTGATTCGTGATTCGTGGCTCGAGCCTTACATTCCGTATGTTAGGTTGATCCAGCATTAGGAAGTACACGGGGACAGTCCCCATAGCCCAAGCATAACTCACTAAGGGGACAGACCCCACGAACCACGAATCACGAGCCACGGAAGTACACGGGGACTGTCCCCATAGAAGGACATAATCAACTGGGGACAGTCCCCAAAGTATGCAATGTTGAAATGAAAATTGGCAACATTGTAATGGAAAATATTTTAAAATTGGCAACATTAACATACAGAGGGGACAGTCCCCATCATACAGAGGGGACAGTTCCCATTACCACACAGAGGGGGACAGTCCCCATGGCTCAAGCATAACTCACTAAGGGGACAGACCACACGGACCACGAACCACGAATCACGGACCACGAACATACAGAGGGGACAGTCCCCATTACCACACAGAGGGGGACAGTCCCCATGGCTCAAGCATAACTCACTAAGGGGACAGACCACACGGACCACGAACCACGGACCACGGACCACGAATCACGGACCACGAACCACGAATCACGGAAAAGTTATCTACAGAATATTATAACCTGTTTATAACCTCAACTTGTGATAAATCTGTTGATAACTGTTGATAATATGACCCTTGCCATTTTTCCGAGAAAAGTCCATACTATTTGCACCAGCAAAAAAGGCGGAGAATGCAGAATCTGACAGCAGAGATATGCGCCAAGTTCAAAGAGGTGCGCAAAGCGAAAGGGCTGAACCAATCGGCTCTTGCGCAGGCTGTTGGCTGCAAGCAGTCTGCGGTGTCGATGTTCGAGGCTGGAATGGCCACGAAACTTTCCGACGAGGCAGTTGGAAAGATGGCCGAGTTGCTTGGGCTTGATCTTGCGGCTATGCTAAAGGCAGATGAGGAACGTCGCAAAGCGCAAGGCGGAATGAATGTGTTGCCGGTGATGGCGGCAGGAGTGGTCAGTCCAGGTGATGTGCAGATTGCGCGTGGGTATTGCCCGAACTGCCAATGTCCGTCGAACGTGCCTTATGTTGTTGATGGACGGCTTCTGTATAGGCCGTCGCGCTTAATGGCGTCACCTGGTGGCGGTACGCGGTGTGTGCAGTGCGGCGAAATGCTTGAAATGAGGTGTCCGGCGTGCGGTGCACCATTAAACGAAGGCGCGTGTTGCGGCGTATGCGGCAGCGCGTATGTAACGCCTACTTTGATTGAAGGTGTAGATGTGATGGCATACGCGCGTGCGCGGCGAGCCGAGATTCTGGAACTTAAGTCGCTCATGTAAGAATCCACAGGTTCCCATGAGGAAGCCGAGAAAATCAGAAAGAGAGGTTTGCGGTGAAAAAAAGAAGATGGCTACGCATAATCGTCTTTATGGTTCTCGCAGTTGGGGCGGCAGTTGCAGGATGTGCGGTGGCAATGCTGCCGGTGCTGTCGAGGCGCAACACGGCCGTGAACACGACCGTCGAGAAGAAGGAACTGCGGTTCTACAAGGAAGGGGGCAAGTGGTACGCTGACGTTCCGCAGCATACCCAGGCGCAGAATCAGATGGTGGCAGGCGCAGACAAGCTTCTTGAAAGCGTGGCGGGCGGAGGAAACGAGGTGAAGACGGTGCTTTCGTCCGACGTCAAGAACCCAGACGCGTGGCAGCTCTGGCTTCATATCGTGGAACACGACAAATACGGCGCCACCTACAGTGTCAAGGCAAAAAACCGAAGCGGATTCCGTCTGGCCTGGCTCTGCAACGTGGCGCACACCGTTTTCGGCGGCGAACATCCAACCGACATCTACATCCACTCCATCACCAATAATGTCATCAGCAGCAAATGAAAAGCAATCTTAAGCTCCGTATCTTTGTTTCTCCCTTTATCGCGTTCGTCGCGCTTGCGGGCCTTGATGCACATGGCGTGTCGAAGGAGATTCTGGAGGAATGCACTGCGCAGGTGAAGTTGATAAATACCGAAGCGCTGAAACGCCTTGCGGACGACTGGTCCAAGACGCCAGGCGCCGATTCGAAGGACATCGCCGCAGTGCGGGCGTTCGCCGAGACGGTGGAGAGCGAGAAGAAGGCTGCTGGCGCGGCGCTTGCCGCCGGGAACGCCGTTCCCGCACAGGCGCTCATCGCGCGCCAGCGCCGTCTTCTGGCCGCGCATCCGCTGGTGCGGGATCTGTCCATTCTCGCCGTGAAGCATCGCGGCGGCAATCCGCGACGGGACGATCACCCGGCACAGCCAAATCTCTCGTGCTACAACCACCTCATCGTCAATCCGAACAGGTCCGCCTCGCTGGTCATCCTTTCCGGTTTCCGCGACGAGTCGCCCAAGGAGCGCGAGCTCTACAAGCACACTGGCACCATCCATTCCGTGGACCTCAACTGGGACGGCCGGCGCATTCTCTTCGTAGGCGTGGACCGTGCGCGCGGCAATGCCTGGAGGCTCTTCGAGACTGATGCAGACGGCACGCCGGCGAAGACGCTGCTCCCGACAAACTTCATCCATGAGGCGGCGGACTGCTGCTGGCTGCCCGACGGGCGCATCGTATTCACTTCCGATGCCGGCGAACAGGGGCTTCCATGCGAGTCTGGACGGCTGCGTATGAGCAACAGCTACCGCCTCGACCCCACGAACGGCAAGGTGGACCGACTCACCTACGATCAGGACTCGAACTGGTATCCAAGCGTGCTCAACGATGGACGCATCCAGTATGTGCGCTGGGAATACTGCGACGTGCCGCACTTCTTCAGCCGTGTGCTCATGACGATGAATCCCGACGGCACGCGCCAGATGGGCTTCTATGGATCGAACGACTACTGGCCCAACCACATCGGCAGCCCCTTGGCAATCCCGGGCGACAACGGCAAATTCATAGCCGTCGCCACGGGCCACCACGCCCCCAAGAGCGGGCGCCTTGTGCTTTTCGACGCCGCGCGTGCGCATGCCGGACCCAAGGGCTGCATCCAGATGCTGCCTGGCTGGGGCAAGCCACCGGACGGCACGATTACCGACGGACTCTACGTGGGCAGCTATCCGCGCTTCCTTCAGCCGTTCCCGCTTGGAAGCTCGCCGGCGGACGGAGCGGGCAAGTTCTTCCTCGCGGCGATGAAGGCATCCAAGAATTCTCTCTGGGGCATCTACCTCGTGGACGTCTTCGACAACATAACGCTCCTTGCCGAGTGCGAGGACTGGTGCCTCAACGAGCCGATTGCGCTCGCCGCGCGCAAACGCCCGCCGTCCATCCCCGACCGCCGCCGCGAGAACGTGCCGTACTGCACCATGTACTGCGGCGACCTCTATCAGGGCGAGGGGCTCAAGAACCTTCCGCGCGGAACGGTGAAGTCCGCACGCATCTTCGCCTACCACTACGCGTTCAACCATACCGGCAGCCATCAGGCGGTCGGCGTGGAGTCGTCGTGGGACATGAAGTACGTCCTCGGCGAAGTGCCTGTGACGGAGAAGGGCGGCATATTCTTCAACGCGCCCGTCAACACGCCGATCTCGATACAGCCGCTCGACGCAGAGGGACGCGCTGTGCAGCTAATGCGTTCTTGGACCGTCGGCATGCCGGGCGAGTACGTCTCTTGCATCGGATGCCATGAGAATCCCATCGTGACGGCTCGCCCGCTGCAGATCGTACAACGTGCGCCGGATACGATTCGTCCTCCAGAAGGACGCGATAAGCCGCGCACCTGGAGCTTCCTGCGCGAGATACAGCCGATTCTCCAGCGGCGCTGCTCGGGCTGCCACGACAAGGATCCTTGCGAAGAGGTGGCGAAGTGCCCGCAGGACAAGCAGGGAGTGTTCGTGTTCCCCATGAGCGCGTACCCGCTCTTCACGCGCGGCGACAAGCCGAACCTGGCGGATTTCCGTCCGATGGAGATACAGATCAAGAGATTCGGGGACGATCACGTGGGCAGCTATTCCAAGAGCTACTTCTACCTTCAGCCCTACGTGCGGCGTCCTGGACCTGAATCGGACTACTATCTGCAGAATCCGCTTGAATACCATGCCAACACAAGTCCGCTCGTTCAGATGCTCAAGGCGGGGCATCACGGCGTGGAGCTGACTGATGCTGAATGGCGCCGCCTCTACACATGGATCGACCTAAACGCGCCTTTCTGGGGCACCTGGACGGACCAGGTCGAGTACTTCCGCATGCGCGGCGATCGCGGCTGGGCCGGTTCGGGCCGTACGCACGAGGAGCAGCAGAAGCTGCTTGAGTATTCACACGCGCGCCGCCAGTACGGCGAGCGGAACTTCCAGGGGTTCTGGGATCCGAAGAACGATCCGGAGCTTGACCGCTACACCTACCGCGATGCTGAGAGGGACATTCCAAAGATTGCCTTCGAGCCTCCGAAGAAGTCGACGATAAAGCCCGTGCGGAAGGTGAACGTGCAGGAATGGAAGCCCTCCAGGCTTCGTCTGGAGCTGGACGCTCCGGGCGGAAAGATCGCATTCCGTCCGACGGGGCGTGGCGTGTGGATGGCCGAGGGGGAGCTGCCGCTTTCGAACTGGCTTGCCTACGAGCCGGAGCATCGGAACGGCTTCATCGACTGGGTGGGTAAAGACCACTATGCGCCTGGTACATCAGCCGAGCGGCTCGACCATCCCGTAATCCGCGTCTCTTTCGACGAGGCCAAGGCATACGCCGCATGGCTTTCCGAGAAGACGGGCACGAGGGTACGTCTGCCGACCGAGGAGGAATGGGAACATGCGGCGCGCGCGGGGACGAATGGCGACTACGCATGGGGCGAGAATATGGCCGATTTCGCGAAGGTCGCGAATCTCTCGGATGCATCTGTCGAGAATCTGCCGAATCAGTTCAAGGTGTTCAACTACCACCTGCGCTTCATGGGGGCGAACGACGGCGAGATGACCGTTGCCTCCGCCGTTAAGCATCGCTACGGCGCGAACGCGGCGGGGCTTTTCGACATGATCGGAAACGTGGAGGAATGGTGCGTGGGGCCGTCGGGAGAGGCTGTTGCACGCGGAGGCGCGTTCAACGTGCTGCCTCGGATGGCGATATTCGGCCGCCGGAATACGTATTTCCCCTGGCAGCGAGTCTTCAACGTGGGCGTGCGCCTCGTACTTGAGCCTAGCGCGTTGGAAATGAAATGACATGAAAAAACTAATCTTCTTTCTAACCGCATATGTTGCGTTGGCTGCGGGAGCCGTCGAGGACGAGCCGGACGAACTCAACTGGGACACTCTCGGCGGCACCATCACGGGCTTTTCGCATTTCCGCGACTACTGCCGCGCAAATTCAGATTTCCGCAGAAAGATTATCGCAGAGAAGTCGGTTGTAAATGTGGCGGCCAAGCCAGTAAACGTGAACATCACCGCTGCTGACTTTGCAAATGCACGTATAAGGCAATGGAATGAACGTGACATAGACGGCGTAAGGTGTCTCATTCTGCAGAGCGGACACAACGGACTCATGATCCGCACGGGCTTCGACGTTCCAGAGACCGGCTTTTACAGGGTGTGGGTCAAATACCGTCACTCTCAGGGTTCGGCTGCGTCGTTTGAGCTGACGCTGGAGGATGGACGCCTCGCAGCAGAGTCCGATCCCGCCGTCACGGTAGTTCAGAATGCCTTCTCATGGCGTTTTGACGCTGTCGAGTTCGGCCGCAAGAACAACTTCCTTCCGAACCACCGCGACGAGCCTACAGGTTGGATATGGGAGCCGTCTCCGCTTGTACGCCTGGAGAAGGGCCGTCGCGCGATTTCGCTCAGGGGGCTCACGCATGACGGTCCATACGCCGAACGGCAGGTAGCATCTATTGTCCTCACCACCGAGCCGCTTGCACGGCCTGACGAGGCACCATCGCTTGCGGATAGCGAAACGCGCGAGCTTTGGGCGCGCCGGCCGATGTGCGCTGCAGGGCCATCGCCTGCGCTGAAGCAGCTCTGGCGCGAGTGGCGCAGGGTGTTTCTGGTAGATCTCGCGCAGGGAAAGCTTTCCGGCGTAGAGGCTGGGCGCATGGCGGGGACTGTATGCTTCGACGATGAAGAGAACCTCATCGGCACGCCTAAGCAGATTGCCAACGCAAAGGAGCAGATGAGAAAATTCCTTGCGGGCAATGACCGCACGCGTTTCAAGTGCAAGATCGAGGCCGAGGATTTTGAAATCAAGAGCGGATGGTATCTGAGCGACAACGGCAGCGCGTCTGGCGGACGGGTGCTCTCATCGAGCTATGGTGGAGAAGTTTCCGATGCCTGGAAGGACGTACAGGTGCCGTCGAACGGAACCTACCATGTGTGGCTGCGCTACTGCGAGATAGGCGGCTATCTCGCTAAGTGGCATTTCAAGGTGGAGAAGGCAGACGGATCGGTTATCGGCGAGAGGCCTCTGCAGTGCGACTGGACCGAGAACAAGGCCCATCCGGGACTCTCTTGGATCAAGATGCCGCTGAAGCTCGAAAAGGGCAAGGTGCGCTTGCGGTTTCACAAGAGCGAAGCTGGTTCGACATATCGTAATGTGGATACAGCGATTGTTACGGACGATCTGGTATTCGTGCCGGAGGGAACGGGCATTGTGCTGCCGCCGCTCGACAAGGCGCCGCTCACGGTATGGCGGCAGAAAGACCCGTGGATCGGTTTTTCTCGGCTAGAAGGTCCGCGTGACGGCGAGAACCTCGATCCGTACTCGCTTGAAGTCCGCGCCGGAGAGACGGCCACGGTGCTTGTGCTTGCAAGGAACAACACGCTTAGCCACCGAGAGATAACGCCAAAGGTGAAGGGCGACCGCTACGGACAACTCTCGTGGCGCGTGGTGGCGTTTTCGCTTGCAGGATGGGGCGAGTGGACACCGCAGCAGCTTCTCTATCGTGACCGGGTCCATGCCCCTCCGGAACAGACGGTTGGCCTCTGGATTTCGATCAGGGGCGACGCGCGCGCAAAGAAGGAGCGCATCCGCTTCGCAGTTGGCGATCATGAACTCGCGCTTGACGTGACTGGACTTCCGGCGCATCCTTCGACCGTGCCCGTTCCATACATCTACGGCTGGGCGACGCCGTGGAAGACGGTCTCGTGCTGGGAGGCGTTCCGCGACATTGGCATGAACGTCATCGGCGAGGCGCTCGTTGCGAAGGCAGAGGCGGCGAAGTACGGCATACGCCTCACGACGCACCTCAACGATGCTGATGTGCGTCCCGAGCATGTGCGCGAGGTGAAGGCGCGCTACGCGAAGCTGGGCTATGCGCCGCGCGACTGGGCTTGGAGCTTCATGGACGAACCGGGCAATTCGATGTCCGACAAATGGGTGGAGCTTGCGAAGAAGTTTCGCGCCGTTGACAATGATATCCGCATCTGGGTGAACCCTGGCGAGGTGCACGGGGCGGGTCCAGAATCATGCATGAAGATGACGCCGTACGTCAACTGCTACTGTCCGTACGCCGACCATTATTGGAACATCCACCTGAACGCGGCCTATGCCGGGCAGCTGCGCCGGAAGGGGCCGAAGTTCGATGTTCTCATGGGCTACACCACGCCGTGCTTCTGGGAGAAGGCACCGTCATCGACAAGCGACATGCTCTCCCTTGCCGACTTTGCCCTCAAGAACGATCTCGACGGCTGGGCTTTTTTCGCGTTCGCATACGGCTTCACTTACTGCAATTCGCTTTGGGACGAAGTGAACAACTTTGTGAACGACCAGTGCGTCTACATCTATCCCGGCGCCGCCAGCCGCACGATCCTCACGCGCAACGCCGAGGCGATTCGTGAGGCCGCGCAACGCTGGCGCGCGGCAAAGGCTCATCCAAAACACTAACCACGCAACCATCAAACCAACATGAAAGCCTGGATACAACGAGTGTCGCATGCATCGGTCACCATCGACGGCGAATGCGTGGCGAAGATTGGCAAGGGGTACCTTGTGCTTCTTGGCGTTACGCATACCGACACTGAGGCCGAGGCGGACAAGATAGCCGCGCGCATTCCAGTGATCAGACTTTTCACAGACGATAAGGACATGATGAACCTCTCGCTCGAAGACGTGGGAGGTTCGGTGATAGTGGTCTCTCAGTTCACGCTATATGCCGATACCGCACATGGCAGACGTCCAGGCTTCTCCAACGCGGCGCGTCCCGAGAAGGCGAATCCCCTCTACGAGCGCGTGGTGGCGAAGCTGCGCGAGACACTTGGCGCTGAGCGCGTTGGCACGGGACGTTTTGGCGCCGACATGAAGGTGGAGCTTCTGAACGACGGCCCCGTCAGCGTTGAGCTTCTTGCGTGACAAGGAGATAGCCTGAAGGCGGGACTGACACTCTGTGGCATCCGGCTTCATACGAAAGCCCCATGTCGTTGATGCCGTACGTGTCGTACGGAACTATCTTGGCTTTTGCAGGAATTTCGACAACGAGCGAATCGGCGTCGGTTGCGTTGAGGATGTAGACCGGCTTGTCGAGCGCGCCCGTGCTGACTGCAGTCTCGGCGGCATAGACGCCGAAGATGCGCTCCTTGTCGCTTTCGCCCTCGATAAGCGGATACGCAAGTTCGGGATGATATGGTTTGAACTTTCCACGCTGGAGAGCATCTACATGCGCTGCGCCGAACCGGCTCCAGTGCGCGATCATGTCGGCATGCCCCAGCACAGGATTGCGGCCACCCTTGTGCTGGCGCGAATTAAGCTCGGTAAGCTTCATGGAGTACTGCACGGTGGAGAACATGACGTTCAGCACGTTTTTGGCGGCGGCTTCTGGCGTGTCGGTGGGGTGCCATTCGAGCATGTCGGAATGGACGGCTGTACTGCCTGATGTGAGGCGGAGGTTCACGATGCCGCGGCGGTTGCGCTGCATGTCGGCGGGACAGTCGGCAACGCGCAGCATGTTGGCCGCGGTGCGGATTGATGGGCCGATGTATGCCTGGCGGAACTCCACGAGAACGTCCGGCTTGATGGCGGCGAGACGCTTGTAGATGTCGGAGATCAGGCGCTCGGTGGCTTCGGTTACGCTCTTGATGTCGCGGCCTTTGAAGTTGTCGTTTGCGGCGGGGTCGCGTCCCTGCACGTTGATGCTGTCGATGAAGTCGAGCTTGACGCCGTCGATGTCCCATTCGCGCAGCGCTCGCTCGTATGTGGATATCAGGAACTCGCGCACCTCGGGGAAGCGCGGGTCGAGGCAGTACGTCTTGAGCCGCTTGTTATGATAGAGGCACTTGTCCTTGAACCGTGCGTAGTTGGCGCTCTTCTCGCCCATCCAGGGAACGGCGTACCAGAGCATGTACTTCATGCCCATGGCGTGGACTCTGGCGACATGCGCCTTGATGTCGGGGAAGCGGTTCTTGCTTTCCTTCCAGTCGCCGCAGAACGCATAGCCGCGGTTCGTGTCGTCGGTCTGCCAGCCGTCGTCAACGATGATGGTCTTCATGCCCATCTTCGAGGCGATGGCGCATTCGCGCTCGATCTCGTGCTGGTGGACGTCCTGGTGGAAGCTGTACCAGGTGGAATAGAGCGGGGCGAACGCGGCGGCGGGCGTGGGAGCGGGCGTGCGGCCGGAAACTGACGTCATCCATTCGGCCGCCTCGCGAACGGCGTCGCTCCAGAATAAGTCGCGCGCGTCGATGCGCAGGCGCGCCACAAGGCGCGAACGGCGGGCGACTTTCGAGTCGTAGAAGTGGAACGAGAAGTAGAGGCGGTTATCTTCCTCGCGGATGCCGGCCTTTATCACGAGCGGCTCGGACGACTCGGACGCGGCGAAGGTCATGCGGTTGCGTCCGCCCGAGCTGTAGCACGCATAGAGCGGCATCCAGCGGCGGAAGTCGGTCTCGCCGGCGCCAGGGAGGTTGGCGGGGTCCCAGTACATGCCGAAGCCGGAGCATTCGGACCATGGGCGCCACGCTGCCACGGTGTCCAGCTTCGGAACGTTGAAGGAGAGGTTGAATGCGGCGGGATAGTCTGGCTCGCCGCGCGTCATCTCAACGACGGCGTATTCCACGCCCGAGGCGTCCTTTTCTCGGCGAAAATCGACCTTCCAACCGTTGCGCTCGCGGCACATCAGCTTCACGCCGCCCACCGCGAAGCCGTCCAGCGTCACGTCGGGCGCCATTTCGCCGAATGCTACAGCGGCGAGAATTGATGCGCCCGCAAACATGCCAGCGCTTTTGACGATGATGTTCATGTTCGTTTTCTCCTTCGGTCTTGAAGCCTTTAGACTGTAACGCGAATTATACCAAAAATGTGCATTCGGCGCCACTTGCTTACGAAGAATCAAGTGAAACATCAATGTCGCCAATGTCCAATTGGCCATTGGCAACAATGGAATTGGCAACACTTAACATGATTAGCGGAACGCGCCCTGCGGCGGTAAGCGAAAGGAATAGATGAAGGCAGAGCCTTATTCTCAGCGAGAAGGGGATTGACTCGGAGACGCCGTTTTTGGTAGAATATGCGCAGTCAATCAAGTAGGAGTTGATTATTCGTGGATATTTTGCAAAGAGAAAGGTTGTTGAAGTTTGGTGCTGTACCATTCACCACCGATGTTATCGCGGGCGAATTGGGTGACTATTCGGCTGTACTTGCCAAAATTGCCGCACTCGTGGATGAAGGTAGTCTTGTCCGTATAAAGCGTGGCCTTTATTGCCTTTCGTCGAGAATCAGCGGACGAGATCTTGATTTGCGTGTCATCGCGAATGCATTGTACAGTCCGTCGTACGTGTCATTTGAGACGGCGCTTTCGATGTACGGCCTCATCCCCGAACGCGTGGACGAGACGATGTCAGCTTGTGCAAAGCGTGCGAAGCGGTATGCAACGCCGCTCGGGACTTTCTCGTATCGTACAGTACCCGGGAACTGGTTCCCGATAGGGGTTAGAACTCTGGATTCAGGAGAAGGGGGATACCTCATCGCATCGCCGGAAAAGGCACTTGGCGATTTGCTTATTGCAAGATGCAATCTGCGAATCTCGTCGCCTGATTCGCTCAAGTCGTTTCTGGAAGACGACATGCGCTTTGATTTTGACGCGTTTGGAAGTCCGGACAAGACGGTTTTGAAAGAAATGGCGGAGTGTGGACACAAGCCGCTTTTGATGAAGGCATTGGAAAGGATGTTCACATGACACTCTATGATTCGATGGTAGAAAGCTATGCGCCGAAGACTGTTGCAGAGCGGTTTGCCGTTCAGCAGGAAGTAATGCAGCTGATTGCGCTGGCGGGACTTGCAAGAGGCGGATTCTTTGAGAAGGCGGCGTTCTACGGCGGAACGTGCCTGCACCTCTTCTACGGAATGGAACGGTTCTCCGAGGACATGGACTTTTCTCTTCTCGCGCCAGACCGCTCGTTTGATTTCGAGTCGTACTTTCCTGCGATAAAGGAGGAGTTCGCTCTTGCGGGGAAGGAGGTGGAGATACAGTTGAAGCACAAGGGGCGGCCGTCGTCCGTGGAGAGTGCGTTTCTCAAGGAATCGTCCGAGGTGTTCAGAATCGGCTTCACGACGCAAAAGCAGATCAAGATCAAGATCGAGGTTGACATTGAACCGCCGCCGGGCTTTTCAACAGAACAGAAGCTGTTGGTCAAGCCGGTGTCGCGTTGGATTCGTACCTATTCGATAGGCGATCTGTTTGCGGGAAAGGTCAGCGCCGCTCTTTTCCGTGCCTGGCGCACGCGAACCAAGGGACGCGACTGGTACGATCTTGAGTGGTATGTGAGGAATGGCTATGCATGCCATTTGGGGCACCTTGTGGAGCGGAGCAAGGAGTCCGCCCCCGAAATCGACCTTTCTTCGCGCGAAGCGCTCATTGCCGCGTTAAGGAAGCGCATTGCGACAATAGACTTCAAGGCAGCGAGCGAAGATGTCCGACCGTTTTTGAAGGATGCTTCCTGCCTCGACATCTGGAGTCAAGAGTATTTCAATTCGCTTGTCGATATGATCAAGGTGGAGTTGTAGGTCTTTAGACAGGATTTACATGATTGACAGGATTGAGAAAGGAGCGGAAAGATGAAGATTGAAGCGGAGAAGATGAGCGAGCATGTCGCCACCGAAGAGCTTGTGCGCGAGCTGGTGCGGAACGACGCAAGGCGCGGCGAGTACATGATCATGATGGACGACGCAGACGAGGAGCACTTCGTTCAGATCGCCTGCGACTATGACGAAGTGGGCGGCAAGAGCGACGGGCGTTTCGACCTCGAATACCGCGACGGCAGAAATTGCTGTCTCTACCATTGCACGCGCCGCGTGAGCGTGGATGAGGTGGAGCGCGTCTTTCTCGACGAGCTGGCCGGGCGCATCGAGTGGCGCGGCGATTTCAACTGGGAGAGTGAGCAAGACGACGCTGGCAGTTGGACTTTCTCACCGACAGCCGGGATGCCGCCAGCCGTAAAGGTCTTGTGCTATGTGGCTGCTGCAATCGCCATTGCTATTGCCGTGCCTCTCATCTCCTTGAAGCTTTACGATGCGATTAAGACAGCGTTGCGGCCAAATGCGGGCATGGGAGATTGGATATCTGTAGGATTCTTTACGCTCTTCGCTTGCGTATTCATCGGTGGCCCTGTGATGCAGCTTGTGAAATGGCTCAAGACGCGCGGCAAGACGCGGGAGGCTCATGAGCGGTCGATACCGATGGATGGAATAAGACTGCGGCGTATGTTGCCCAATGGCCTTGTCTTCATGGCGCTTTGGTACATAGGATGGGACGCTGCCACATTTTACGGACTTGTCCCGAGGTTTGTAGATGCCGTGCGTGCCTATTCTGAAAAGGGATTCGATGGGATCCTTGTTGTAGGCGTGATATTTCCGCTCATCGGCGTTGCGATGACAGTGTATTTCTTCCGTATTCTCTGGAAACATCTGCGGCCAAGCTACGAGGTGCGGCTTGCGGGCGGGTTGCTGAAGGAGGGCGAACGTGCGACATTTGAATATCGTTTCAAGGGCGACGCGGAAGAGGTAAAGAGCGTTGCACTTGCGACGGCGGCATGTGCGGCTTGCGAGGCAAGACACGGGACTGTTGGCGCTCAACCGGGAGATATTAACGATGAAAAGAAGTTTACGCATTCGTTGGAGATTGCGTCCGGCAGCGTGACGCTGGAAATGCCGCGGATTGCGAAGACCTGCCATGAGAACTTCAAGTACTACTTCCGTGCGACAGTCACTTTCAAGAGCGGCCTTTCCGTCGCATCGTCCTATCGCATCCCACTGAAGTGAAAGGCGCTATTTGATACTGAGTCCAACAGAAAGGTAGGGCTGTTTAAATGAGAACTCATATTAAAGACATGATCGCCGGATGCGTCGCCTTGCTGAGCGGCATTGCGTTTGCGCATTTCCCGATTGGCGTGAGCCCCGAGTCTGACGACGGGCTTGTGCGCGTTGGCTGGACGCCGGTTCAGCTTGGAATTTGCTCGTGCCGTCCCGTCCAGCTCTTCCCCGGCGATGCCGACGTGTACGGCATTGCGGCAGGTGCGCTGAATTTGAATCAGATGTCGGCCGTCGCTTCGCTATCTCCGCTTAATATGGTCAGGCGAAACTATTTCGCGCAGATCGGGCTGATTGACGTCTGCGAGATCAACTGCGCATTGGAGGTTGGGCTTCTTAATCTCACAGAGCGAAATTTTGGCGTGAGTGTTGGTGTCTTTAACGTCGAATCGCCTGACGGTCGCTTGGGAAACGACGGCCAATTCTCCTGGTTGCCGGGCTTGCAGGTCGGGTTGGTCAACGGCGGATGCGGGGTGCAGACTGGTTTCTACAATATTGGCGGCAGTCTTCAAATCGGCGCACTCAATGCTGATGGCAGCGTGCAGATCGGCTTGCTTAATGCTGCGATTAATGGAGACAATCGCAGTGCCTGTTTTCAGATCGGCTTGCTCAACTACAACCCGCGCGGAATCGTCAAGTGGATGCCGATATTTAACTTCTCACGCGGCAATGAGTAGCGACGATGACAGAAATTCGCCAGAAGCAGATTCCCTATCGCAGGTCATCTTGTACGCGAAGCATCCTGCAATGACAGGCAGCTCGCTACTTTTTGGAGGCGATGGTGCTGGAAAGGCGCGTTTCTGAGATCATTTGAGGATTAGATGGGGGAGAAAAGTATTAGACAGGATTAAGAAAGAAACGGAGGAATGAGGTGTCTATGAAAATCAGAAACATTGCGATTGGAATTGTTCTTGTTGGCGTCATCTTCGCCGGTGGCGTGGCGGCGGTGGCGTGGCAGAAGGGCTTGTCTATCCGCGAAACGGTGGAGCTTGGCGCCGGCGTGATTGCGTCGAAGGCGTCGCAGCACACGATCGCGGACAGAACGGCGGCGATTCTCGCGAAAAAACCGCAGTTGAAAGGAGTGGCGAAAAACGCGGGTGGAAAGTTGCGAATACTCGTCTTCAAGAACGAGCGATCTGTCGAAGTCCATGCGCCTGGCTGGAAAGTTCCGCGCATCTATCCGATGACGGCCTTCAGCGGGACGCTTGGCCCGAAATTGCGCGAGGGCGACGGGCAAATACCGGAGGGCATCTACGGGATTGGATACCTAAACCCGAATTCGAGCTACTATCTTTCGCTCAAGGTGACATATCCGAACGCGTCGGACAGGGCGCGCGCGAAAGTGGACGGGCGCACGAATCTCGGCGGAGACATCATGATCCACGGCAAGGCGGTTACAATCGGATGCGTGCCTGTCGGCGATGACGCGATTGAAGACATCTTCTATCTCGCGTCGATGGTGGGGATAAAGAACGTCTCGGTCGTCATCGCGCCATACGACATGCGCAAAGGCCGCAAGCCGGGACTGGAACGCTCGTCGCTCAAGTGGTATCCGAATCTCTGTAATGAAATCCATACTGCGCTGAGTGAGAAGCTTTAGATGTTTTCATTTTTTTCGCGCACCCGTTGACAAACAAACAGGGAATATGGTAAACTGCGGTCATCTTTTCTTTGGGTTATGGTTTTGCAAGGAAAGGAGGTAAGAGGATGGCAACATCAAGCATATTTGCGAAGATTGAATTGAAAGACCCGGAGCGCGTTCGGGCCTTTGTGGATGCCTTGTGCTCTGATAAGCCGTGGCCGCAGCCTCGTCCAACGGTGCATGCCGTACACATGACATCAGATGAATGGAAGGATTTCTTTGCAAGAGGACCATACGGCAAGAAGGTGGTGCGATAGATGGCACTGCTTGTAAAAAGTATTGCAGATATGATTTGCGAGCAGGGCAATGAAGTCGTGAACGATGTCATTGCCGGATTCTCATGCCGATACAATCAGGAGATTGACAACTACTTGCGCAACAGGGCTGTTGATTTCACGCGCAAGAGCATGACCATGACGCATTTGGTCTTTGAGACTGAGACGGGCCTTTGCGTTGGGTATTTTGCATTGACGCACAAACCGTTGACTTTAGATGGATCAAAGTTCAATAACACTCAACGCAAAAGAATCGAGCGTTTTGCCAAACTGGACGCGGAAACGGGGTGTTACACGGTTTCGGCTTTTTTGATTGCCCAGATCGGCAAAAACTATCTTGCGCAGAACGGTGAGTTGATTTCTGGTGTAGCCTTGCTTGACCTTGCGAAAGACGAACTACTTGTCGCAAAGCAGAAAATCGGCGGGCAAATCGTTTTTGTCGAAATGGAACACGGAAACTCCAAACTCGCCAAATTTTACACGGACAACGGATTTGTCCTGTTTGGAACGCGCGACGATTTCGAAAACGGCAGGCCCGTCACTTATGACCAGATGTTCCTCTTCTTGAAATAGCTTTTCCGCATGCGCCGCTTGCAACCGCAAACGGCGCATGCTATCCTCTCTCTCGTCGCCGCGCTTGGCGCGGCAGGATTCAGCCCACCCCGCAATCCGCTTTTCAACCTTTCAACTTT
>JAFUDL010000484.1 GCA_017459225.1 Kiritimatiellia bacterium | reverse complement strand
TCTTCTTGCCCGCGTGGTCCGCATCTGCAGCGAACGGCACCGACAACTCGCCGCCCTCGTCGGCCTCGATGACGGTGCCGTCAAGCCACACCTTCGCGCCCTTCACGATCCTACCGTCCTCGTCCAGCGCGGCGAACACATGCCCGGCTGCGTCGCGGCGCTGCGTGGCGCGCAGACGGCCCTTGCGCACGACGGCGCGGCTCGACACGCCGCCGCCCGAGCATTCGACGACGTATAGCCCCTGCGGCTTCAGCTCGGGAAAGTCGAGCTTCTCGCGGTGGCGAAGTATGGACGGCCTGCCGGAGAAGTCGAGAACGCGTTCGACGGTTGGTACTGCGCAGTCGAGGTCTATGTCGCCCGCGACCTCTCCGTTCGCCTCGCGGCACGCTGCCGCGGCGTCAAGTTCGTATATAGCCACGCGCATCTTCTGCACGTTCTTCACGTCAATCGCGAGCGACACGTCGTCCTTTGCGGCGAAAACCTTTTTGTTCGACCTCGCCCAGTTGAGCTCCACGCGCTCCTGCATCTTCTTGAACTCGGAGGCCGAGAAGATGTCCGCATTCACATCCTTCGCCGGCTTGCCCGCGAGAAGCCCCGCCTCGGCTACGATCTTCTCGAGGTACTTCTTCTCCACTATGCCGTCGAAAGTCTTCATGTCATCCGGAGCGAGCGCGGCCAGATACTCGCGCACCAGCGAATCGCCGTTCGCCACCTTGCGTACATGCTTCTCCAGGTCGGCAAGCGCCCCCTCGAGCCGGTCGCCGTCGTTCACGATGGCCATGCCCCGCCCCGGCCTGATGTCGTTGAGATAGGCGACGAAGAGCTCCTTGTGCGAGAGGTCGCCTGCGTCGCGGTAGAACTGCAGCAGCTCGCGCTCGGCGGCCACGTGCATCTTCTTGAGAGAGGGGGCGAGCGTCTTTGTGAATTCAAGGCGCCGCTTGAGAAGTTCCTCGCGCGTCTTGAAGTCGTTGGGATCGTCGTCCGCTCCAGCCGCTAGCTTCGCGAGGACGACATTGGCGAACGCCGCCGAGCCGGAGACGTCGTGTTTCGTCCCCTTCGTCGCCTGGGCGAGGGCGGCGAGCTGGGCGAGGGTGAGGTTCTTCAGCGCTCCATAAGCCTCGAAGTTGCGCTCCTTTATTATCTCGACGATCAGATCGAAGAGTCCGGGAGTGTCGGGAAGACTGTCGTAGACCAGGCTGTGCCAGCTGCGTTTTTCATCCTTCAGCCCGAGGAACCTGAATCCGGGCTCAAGCTTGGCCACGTCGGGATTGAATTTGCCGCTGAAGGCCTTGTAGGAAATCTCCTCCGGCTTGAGTTCTGAGGGATAGTCGTTCGGCTTGATCTCCACCTCGCGTTCGGGTAGTCCGTCCCATATCTTGAGGAAGCCGAGATGATCGGCGATGGTGTAGAGCGGACACTTGCCGCGGTCCCAGTCCAGGAAGTCCTGTCTGTACGCCAGAGGCCTACGCGTAGTGCCGGTGGATTCCTTCTCCCACATCTTCTTCGCCTCGTCGAGGCGTCCCTCGGTCTGCGCGTTCAGAATCGAATACACGTGCCAAGCCTCGGTTCCTGGACGCAGCGTCTCGATCACCGCGGCACGGTTCGTGGAGAACGCGTACTGCTCGGCGAAGCGGATGTCGGCAAGGCCGGAGAGGTCGAATGCGGCGGCGCAATGCGCGCCCCATGCGGCCAGAGCGGCAAGGGCGTATCTTTTCATGGCTGTCCTTTCTTTTGCGAACTTCTACTTCTTTGCGGAGTTGCGGAACCTCAGCAGCGCCTCCAGAAAGTAGTAGTCGCCGTAGTTGAGCGGTGTGTCTATCTCGGAGTTCATGGGCTTCGCGCCCACGCCGTGCTTGAGCAGCCAGTGGCCGTTCTCGTCGCCGGCGGAGAAGTATTCGGGAGAGGCGAGCGTGGTGAGCTGCTTCACGGCGAAGTCGCGGTAGATGGCGCGCCTCTCTGCGGGAACGAGATCGGCGAGCTCGAGGAGGGCCGAGGCCATGATGGCGCCGGCGGAGCTGTCGCGCTCCTCGCCGGGCGCGCCGTAGTCCCAGAACGGAACGCCGTCCTCCGGCATGTTGGCGTGGTTCATGGCGAAGTCGGCGAGCGTCTGCGCGAAGCCAAGGTAGTCGGCGTCGTGCGTCTCGCGGTGCATCATCGTGAAGCCATAGATGGCCCAGCTTTGGCCACGGCTCCAGGCTGTGAAGCAGCTGGCGCCCTGCCCGCGGCGGATCTCCTGCACGCGGTTGTCGGCCTGCGAATAGTTGAGCACGTGGTACGTGCCGCCGTCCGCGCGGAAGTGGTTGCGCATTGTTACGTTGGCGTGGGAGACTGCGATTTCATGGAAGCGCGGCGCGCCGCCCTTCGCGCGCGCGGCCCACTCGAGCAGCTCGAGGTTCATCATGTTGTCGGGGATGACGAGGAAGTTCTTCGTCTCGTCCACCTTGCCCCAGCTGCGGATGAGGCCGAGAGATGGATTGAAGCGCTTAGAGAGGGAGTCGGCCGTCTCGAGGAGCACGGCGTCGTACTTGTCCGTCTTAAGAAGGCGGCGCGCGTTGCCGAACGAGCAGTACATCATGAAGCCGAGGTCGTGGGTGGTGACGAGCTTGGAATTGGGCGCCAGTATCTCGGTCCAAGCCGTGGCGCGCTCCTTGAAGAACTCGTCCCCCGTGGCCTCGAAGAGCAGCCAGAGCGAGCCGGCGTAGTGTCCGCACGTCCAGCCCGAGATGCCGCGCATGTCGAGCCCGCCGCGCTTCATGCCGTGGGGATACTGCGCGGCGCCGTTCTTGCCGCCGTGCATCAGCGGGGTCGCGGCAGCGTCGAGCGCCTTGTAGTGCGCTGCGGCCTTGGCGAATATGCCGGGCAGCGCGCTCTGCAGAGCGGCCTCGGCGGCGGGCGGCGCGGACTCCTCCGCGC
>JAFUDL010000483.1 GCA_017459225.1 Kiritimatiellia bacterium | reverse complement strand
CAACTACCACAAGACCGGCGGACACTCCTCCACAGGATGGATCGCCTATCGCCGCTCGGGCTACAATGAACGTGTTGAGAGCGGCTGGGACGTGAAGCGCATCATCGGCACGGTGGACATCGAGAGCGATGGCAGCTGCTGCTTCGAGATGCCGGCCAACACCCCGATCTCCGTGCAGCCGCTCGACGAGAAGGGGCGTGCCGTGCAGCTAATGCGCTCCTGGATCGTGGGCATGCCCGGCGAACGAGTTTCCTGCACCGGCTGCCACGAGGACAACCGCTCCTCGATCCACACCAAGCGCACGATCGCCGACGAGAAGTACTTCCGCGGCGAGATGCAGAAGATCAAGCCTGTTGACGGCGACGGGATACGTCCGTGGGGCTTCGCGAACGAGATGTTCCCCGTGGTGCGCAAGTACTGCTTCTCCTGCCACGGCGAGAAGGATAAGTCTCCCGTGGCGAAGGCCGACCAGGGCGGTTTCGGAGGAGAGGGCAAGCTCAACGGCAAGCGCCTCTGGATGGGCACGGCAGAAGAGGCGTACCGCGTGCTGCATCCGTACATCCACCGTCCAGGACCTGAAAGCGAGGAGACGATGCTGCCGGTGATGGACTACCACGCCTCCACGAGCCCGCTCGTGCAGATGCTCGAAAAGGGCCACCACGGCGTGACGCTTGCGGATGACGACTGGATGCGCATCTACGAGTGGATCGACCTCAACTGCCCGTTCCACGGCAAGTGGAGTCCTCCTTCCCTCGCGAAGCCCGACAGCTGGATTCGGCATCCAGTGCCCGACCAGGTGAAGCGCCGCAAGGAGCTCGCGATCGCGTACGCGAACGTCGACGACGATCCCGAGGCCGAGCATGACCGCTATGCCGCGATCGTCGCGAAGCGCGAGATCAAGCCCGTTGCGCCTGCAGCCCCCGCGCCAGATCAGGCAAAAAAGGATCCCACCGTTGCGGGCTGGCCGATGAACGTGCACGGCTCGGCGAACGCGCAGCTCGGCGCCATCAACGAGATCGCCCCCGTAACCACGAAGACGATCATCATCGGCGCTGGCCAGTCGATCACGTTCCGCCGCATTCCCGCGGGCGCGTTCGTGATGGGCTCGAAAACGGGATATCCCGATGAGCGTCCGCTCGCCGTAGTGCGCATCGCGAAGCCTTTCTGGATGTCTGAGATGGAGATCCAGAACCAGCAGTACAACGCGTTCGATCCCGAGCACGACTCGCGCTACCAGGACGAGTTCGGCAAGGACCATGTGTTCCCCGGCCATGTGGGTAACCACCGCCGCCAGCCCGTCGTGCGCGTTTCGTGGAACGACGCGATGCGGTTCTGCGAGTGGGTGTCGAAGACGTGCAACGTCAAGGCTTCGCTCCCGACGGAGGCGCAGTGGGAGTGGGCCGCGAGGTCCGGCACCGCCACTCCCTTCCCATGGGGCGGGCTTGACGATGACTTCTCGAAGTTCGCAAACTTCGCGGACCGCGACGTGCGCTTCCAGGTGGTGGGCTTCGACGGAGGCGGCAACATCCGCAACCGCCACCCGTTCGCCATCGAGCAGAACTATCCGCTCCACGACGAGCGCTGGCAGGACGACTGGTTCAACCTCAACTACGTTGGACGCGCCAACTGCAACCGCTGGGGAATGTACGACATGCACGGCAACGCGGCGGAGTGGACGCTCTCCGACTACGCGCCGTATCCGTATGTCGAAGGCGATGGGCGCAACGCGCGCAGCCAGAAGACGAAGAAGGCCGTGCGCGGAGGATCGTTCGCGTCGCGTCCGCGCGACGGCACGAGCTCGTGGCGCATGGGCTACGAGCCGTGGCAGGCCGTGTACGACGTGGGCTTCCGCATCGTGATGGAATGCGAGGAGTGAGGCCGATGCGTCCAAACCGCGACTTTGAGGCGCATCATCGTGGTCCGCGCGAGCAGTGCACGGGCGGCGAGTGGCTCTATGGGCGCAGGCCCGTGGTCGAGGCTCTGCGCGCCGGGCGGCGTTCCTTCAGCGAGATGATCCTGCCGCCGCCCGAGAAGAACGAGAGCGACGAGATCGCGATCCTGCGCGCCACCGCGCACGAACGTGGAATCGTGGTGCGTTCGGAGGACCGCCGCCGCCTGGACGCGATCACGCATGGCGGCCACCATCAGGGAGTGGCGCTCAAGGCGACACCCTACCCGTATGTGGACGTAGAGGACATCCTTGCCGAGGTCGAGGAGGACGAGCGCGCCATTGTGGTGGTGCTGGACCATCTTGAAGACCCGCAGAACGTGGGTTCCGTGCTGCGTTCCGCCTGCGCGGCGGGCGTGACTGGCGTGATAATCCCCGAAGACCGCGGCTGCGGCGTTACGCCCGCGGCGGTGCGGGCGTCGGCCGGCGCCAGCGAGCACCTCAAGGTGGCGCGCGTCGTGAACCTCGTTCGCGCGATGAAGCAGCTGCAGAAGGCAGGTGCGTGGATAACGGGGCTTGACTGGGGCGATGACGCGAAACCGTACACGGCGATCGACTTCACCGGACGCGCCGCCCTTGTGGTGGGCGCTGAGGGCGCGGGCATTTCGCGCCTCGTTCGCGACACGTGCGACTTTGTGGCCGTGCTGCCGATGCTGGGCGCGATTGAGTCGCTCAACGCCGGCGTGGCCGCGGCGGTGTGCCTGTACGAGATGCTGCGGCAGAGAGAGGCGGGCCGATGAAGCAGAAACACATCAGGCTTCTTGCGTTGGCGGCAACGGTTGCGGCGCTCGTCTGTGGAACCGTGTTCGTGCTGTGCATGGAGCGCCGCGCGGCAGAGCGTTCAGAGCGTGCTGGACGCATTGCGGCGGTCGAGGCGGCATGCCGGCGCCTAATGGCGGGCGTTTGGAATGCATGGGGCGCAGAGGAGCGCGCGCGGCTGGAGAAGACTGGGCATAAGGCGCGCCTCGCTGCGGCGGAGGCGTGCGCCACGCCGCAGGAGGCCCATGAAATTCTGCTCGCCGAGGCAAGTGCAGGATATCCTGCGGCGCAGCTGCGTCTCGCGTTCGTGTACGACATCTGGGGCTGGGGAGGCTGGGTGCGCGACGCGGCGCACATGAAGAAGGGGTGGACGGCGTGGATGCGGCGGATCGACTTTTCGTCCGACGCATGGGCCATACCGGTTTCGCGCGCCGCGCCGAACGCCGCCGACTATCGTCGCCAGGCGCTGCTCTGGTACCAGATAGCCGCCACGAACGGAGTGCCTTCCGCCGTTGAGGCTCTTCGCCTCCACGCCGCCGAAGCCATCGACCAGAACTAGCTGCCGTTGCCTCATGATGTTTCAAGACCATTCAACAGAAAGGAAGGTTGGAGATGACGACTTCTAGGCGGACTGTTAAATCTCCCGTCGCCGCGTTTGCCACATTCGCTGCGTTCGTGGCGGCAATCTGCGTGGCGACGGCGCCTTTGCCGTCGTATGCTGCGATGCACGTAACCGAAGACGTCACGTTGACGGAAGACGCCGACTGGACGGCTGAAGGCACTGTGACGATTGCGGAAGGCGTGACGGTGGATATCAACGGTCATTCGCTGACCGTGGCCGGCCTTGCCGGCGCAGGTAGGATCATCGACAGCAAATACTCAGGCGGCTATACCCGGCTCACGTACATTCAGTCCACGGGCAGCCAGTATATCGACACCGGATACATTCACGACACGACCACCAAGGTTGACCTGAGAATCTCTTTCACGTCCGTCGGCGAGCAGTGGCAGAGTTTCTACGGCGCCAGGAACTCCAGGGCCGACACCGCGAAAGGGTTCTCGATGTGGTTGAACTACGCCAAGTTCCGCCGGGCATTCGGCGCGGCGGCGGCGAACATCGACTCGCTCACGGTGAATACGACGACAATCTACGATCTTCATCTCGACAAAGGCGGAGAAAGCACCGTCACGCCTGGGGAGGGTGAGCCCGTCAGCCTTGGCACGGCCACTGCGGGCGCCGCGCTCACCTGGACGGATTTTCTGTTTGCCATCAACCAGGACCCGGGTGCCAGCGGAAAGGCGCCGGCCT
>JAFUDL010000482.1 GCA_017459225.1 Kiritimatiellia bacterium | reverse complement strand
GAACTGCATGGTGCTGGAGATTTCCGCGACGCCCTATATCTTCACGTTCAAGATGTGGGATTGGGGGAGGTTGGGGCTTGACGGCCGGCCGCGTCCGATCCATGTGAAACATGCGCTCGCCAACATCCAGTTCGACCGCGACACAGAGTGGGTGCGGAAGAACCTCGTCGGGCGCGTCGAGACGCTTTCGGAGCGTCCGGGCGTGAAGGAGGAGCGTACGGGACTGCACGAACGGGAGTTCATCGAGACGCGGCGCCATTGGTTCACCGCGCCAGTGGAACATGACACTTGCGGTGGCGTGAACGTGCTGAATCTAGTGGAAGGGGATGAGGCGACCGTGGAGAGTCCCACGGACGCGTTTGCGCCGTTCATAGTCCACTACGCAGAGACGTTCATCGTGCCGGCGTCAGTTGGGCGCTACACGATCCGTCCATCTGGTTTCGCTTCAGGAAAGATGCACGCAACAATAAAGGCATACGTTCGCACATGAAACCTTAAACCTAAATTCGTCATTTGATTTCTCCCGCAGAGACGCAGAGGCGCAGAGAATGTTAGATATTTGTGTTATTCTGCCACTTAGGCCTAAACAAAACAGCATTACAAATCTTCACCTCCTGGGTGAAAAGCAGCAATGCGCTTCAAATGCTTCAAAACTCTTATAAATCTCCGCGTCTCTGCGCCTCTGCGGGAAATATAAAAACCACGTGCGCATTCAACTGCCGTTTTTAGGCTAAAACTCTCAAACCCCGGCGAAATAGCATGTAACTTATCATCGCATGGCGGAAGATACTCGCCGACTACAGACCAGACGCTGCTGCATACGACATGCCGCCGTCCGGAGGATTAGACCGCAATGGTCTTGACGAAGGCGCCTTCATGCAGGTCTAGCCTTCAACGGCGGCGTCAATGGTTGCGCCACCGAAAAGCGCAAGCGGACATTTCCGCATTATGGTATAATATCCGCCGTCTGCCCGCGTTGCGGGCGGAGATGTTTGATTTTGCACGAAAAAAGCAGAGCATGAAATGAAGACGACGAGCAGAAAAGAACGGCGCACGGAAAAGCCGATGAACGTGGTGGAGAAGATACTCGCCGCGCATCTAGTAGAGGGCGATCCGAAGAAGGACGCCGAGGTCGGCATCCGCATCGACCAGACGCTCACGCAGGATGCCACCGGCACGATGGCATACCTCCAGTTCGAGTCGATGGGCGTGCCGCATGTGCGCAACGAGCTGGCGGTTTCCTACGTGGACCACAACACCGTGCAGATCGGATACGAGAACGCCGACGACCACGACTTCCTAGCCTCCGTCGCGCGCAGGTTCGGAGTGGTCTATTCCAAGTGCGGCAACGGCATCTGCCATCAGCTCCACCTCGAGCGCTTCGGGCGTCCAGGCCGTACGCTCCTCGGTAGCGACAGCCACACCCCCACTGGCGGCGGCATCGGCATGATGGCGATCGGCGCGGGCGGCATCGACATCGCGGTTGCAATGGCCGGCGGCGCGTTCCATATCCCGTCCCCCAAGGTGCGCGGCATCCGCCTGACGGGTCGTCTGCCCAGAGGCTGCAGCGCGAAGGACGTGATCCTGAAGGTGCTCGAGAAGTTCGGCACGAAAGGCAACGTGGGCTGGATCTTCGAATACTTCGGTCCGGGCGTGAAGACGCTCGACGTGCCCAGCCGCGCCACCATCGCCAACATGGGCGCGGAGCTCGGCGTTACTACGAGCGTCTTCCCGAGCGACGGCGTGACGCGCCAGTTCCTCGAGGCGCAGGGGCGCGCGGGCGACTGGATCGAGCTTGTTGCGGATAGAGGCGCCGCGTACGACGATGCGTTCGAAGTCGACCTCTCGAAGATCGAGCCGCTGATGGCGGCGCCGCATTCGCCCGGCAACATCGTCACCGTGAAGTCCATGAAGGGCACGAAGATCAATCAGATCATGATCGGCTCGTGCACGAACAGCTCATACCGCGACATACGCACCGTCGCGCTCATCCTGAAGGGGAAGCATGTTGCGGACGACGTGGAGGTCGGTGTGGCGTGCGGTTCGCGCCAGGTGGTGAACATGCTCGCGGCCGACGGTTCGCTTGCGATTCTCGTGAAGGCCGGATGCCGCATCCTCGAGAACGCATGCGGCTTCTGCATCGGCGCGCACATGAGCCCGCGCACGGGCGCCGTGTCGCTGCGCACGAACAACCGCAACTTCGAGGGTCGCAGCGGCACGAAGAGCGCGCAGGTGTACCTGGTCTCGCCCGAGACCGCGGCAGTCAGCGCGCTCGAGGGTAAGGTCGTCTCTCCGCTAGGCGCGAAGATACCGTCCGTGCCGGCTCCGAAGAAGTTTCCGATCGACGACTCGATGTTCCTATACCGCGACACCGCCGGCAGGGGCGTGAGAAGGGCTGAGATCGTGCGCGGACCGAACATCGCCCCCGTGCCGAAGGGCGAGCCGCTTGCGGAGAAGTGCAGGGGCGTGGTGGCGATAAAGGTGGGCGATAGAATCACCACCGACCACATAATGCCCGCCGGCGCTCGCCTGAAGTTCCGCTCGAACGTGCCCGAGTACGCGAAGTTCGTGTTCGAGCCGTGCGACCCGTCGTTCCACGATAGATGCCTCGCCGCGAAGGCCGAAGGCGTTGCGAACGTGATCGTGGCGGGCGAAAGCTACGGACAGGGCTCCAGCCGCGAGCATGCCGCGCTCTGCCCGATGTACCTTGGCGTCAAGGCCGTGGTCGCGAAGTCAATCGAGCGCATACACCGCGCGAACCTCATCAACTTCGGCATAGTTCCGTTCGTCTTCGACGACGCGGCTGACTACGACGCTCTCGCCCAGGGCGAGCAGCTGGACCTCGATGGCATCCGCGACGCGGTTGCGGGCGATGGTCACTTCGTAGTCAAGCTCCGGAGCGGCAAGACGATTCGCCTCACGGCGTCGCTATCCGCTCGTGAACGCGAGCTTCTGCTGTGCGGCGGGCTTCTGGCCTCGCTAAAATAGTTTAATCGGCAATGAAAGGACCACAATGAAGAAATGCCTTTTCGTAGCATGTGCGGCGCTTGCGCTCTTCTGTGCGGCGCGCGATGTCGACGCGCTGCGCGGGAACCTCTCGCGCAAAGCCCATTCAATTGCGCTTCGCCCTCGGGCGATTGCCGGATGCGTGGTGGTGGCGGGTCCTGACGCTGCGCCGATCGCCTTTGGCCGCGTGGGCGGAGTGAAGGTGCCCGTGGCGGCGGCCGCGGCGTACGGCAAGGGGCGCGTGGTTGCGGTGACGCACCACGCCTTCATGGAAAAGGAGGTGATGCGCAGGCGCGACAACATCGCCTTCATGCGCGAGTGCATAGTGTGGCTTTCAGGTGGCTTCCCCCCATCGGCGATATACACGGACGGGGGGCATGGCGCGATGGCCTCAGCCGCAGTCGGGGTGTTCAAGGAGATGAAGGACCTGCCTGTCAAACCGCTCGCGGGCTATGACAGGCTCTCGTCGCTTCCGGCGGGCTCGGTTGTGATCACGATGCCTGACTCTCATTCCGCTGAAGACGCCGAGAAGCTGACGGAGTTCATACGCCGCGGCGGCGGCGTGCTGGCGCCTGTGGTGGGCTGGGGCTGGCATCAGGCGAAAGGAGAGTGTCCGTTCTCAGAAAGCCCGTTCAACATAGCGATCGGTCCGGCAGGCATCTATTCCGGAGGCGCCTATGCGGATGCGGGCAAGGACGGTCTCTTCGAGGTGGCCGGGCCTGCCGATCTGCCTGGACTTTCGGCCGAGAGCGCGCTTGAGCTTGTGGAGAGAAGTAGCGGCATGCCGCCCGCGCTGGGCGCAAGGTGCCTTTTCACGCTTGAGACGCTGGCGGATGCGCTGCCGTCCGTCGACACGAAGTGGCGCCCGAGAATTGAGGCACTCACGAAGTCGGCCCTGAAGGACATCGTGCCGTCACCGTCGCGGCCGCTCGGCCGATCCCGCGTGCGCGAGCGCCTGGCGTACACGCTCTTCCAGAACGCGTGGCTCGCCAAGCCCGAGCGCGCGTGGCCCGCAAGCGCGGCCGCTGCTTCGTATCCGGGCCTGCCGAGGAAAGACGCTCGCCGTGTCACGCGCGACG
>JAFUDL010000052.1 GCA_017459225.1 Kiritimatiellia bacterium | reverse complement strand
CGAGGCGATGCGCGAAAGGATCGCCGCGGCCTGGCGGTAGTAGCAGCTGGAGGTCAGCTCGGTTGAAGGCATGTGCCGCCTCTCCACGGGAATCCAGTCGCCGAGACCATGCCGCACAAGGTTGCCCTTCGCCAGCGTGGACGTATAGTCCACGTAGCGCTTCAGGGCGGGATACACCGCGTCGAGCGCCCGGCGGTCGCCGCGGTAGCACCAGAGGTTCCAAGCGACCACCGGAAGCGCGCTGTCCCACGCGGGGCCGTTGCCCCAGCGGAATCCCCAGCCGCTGGTGGGGACGATGCAGCAGATGTCGCCGTTCGCAAGCTGCGTGTCCATGATGTCCCGCAGCCACTTCTCGTAGGCCGCCGTGTTCTCGTAGCAGTACTGCGCGAGCTCGGACGCGATCGACGCGTCGCCCGTCCAGCCGTTCTTCTCGCGGTGCGGGCAGTCCGTCGGATAGCCGTCCGCGAAGTTCGAGCGGTACGCGCGGTCGCCCATCTTCATGAGCGTGTTGAACGTCTCGTCGGAGCATTCGAAGGATCCGATCGCGGGGAAGTCCGTATGCACCACGCAGCCCGTGATGTCCTCCTTGCGCGGCGCGGCGCGAAGGCCACTGAGGACGACGTACTGGAAGCCATTGTAAGTGAAGCGCGGCTCGTAGCGCTCAACGTCCGCGCCGGAGGAGACGAAGCGGTCCGTCTGGAACTTCGCGCCAGCGGCGCAGACGGCCTGCGAAGCCGTGTAGCGGAAATGGCAGTCTATGCGCCGGACGGACGCCGGCGAGAAGTCTCTGTTCACGCGCTCGTCGTAGCGTATCGCAAGCACGTCGCCCTTCTTCTGCCCGCGCACGTCCATGCGCACCCATCCCGCGAAATTCTCGGGGAACTCCACCACATACGTGCCGTCAGGGAAGGCGTGGATCGCCTTGGGAGCGATCGTGCGCATCACCTTCGCGCCCGGACAGTTCTCCGCGACGAGCGCGCCCTTCGGCGCGGGCACTTCCGCGGCGCGAATCTCGCGCGCCGCGAAATCGGGCTGCGCGGGATTGTGCGCGCCGATCACCTCGCCCTCGCGGATGCAGTCGTAGCCGACCGGGCTTTCCACCTGGCGCCACGATCCGTCCGAGACGACCGTTTCGCGCGAACCATCCGCATACGCGATCTCAAGCTGCGCGATCATGCGCGGAAAGTCGCGCCACGGCGCAACGTCGAAGTTCCACACCGCGATCGAGCGCACGTCGTACCATCCGTGCCCCACCAGCACCTTCAGCGTGTTGACGCCCTGCTTAAGCGCGCCGCCGAGATCGTAGGTGGAGTAGAGGACGTGCCTGTCGTAGGCCGTGGGCGACGGGTCGAGCACCTTGTCGCCGATCTTGCGCCCGTTGAGCGACGCTTCGTAGAAGCCTACGCCGGTGACGTGCAGTATGGCGGAGGCGACCGGCCTGGAGACCGTGAACTTCTTCTCGAAGGCGGGCGAGGCGATCTCCTCGCGCGTCACAAGTTCCTTGCCGTAAGGCGTGTCGCGCAGGCCGCCGAGGTCGTCGCCGTGGGTTCCGTCCGTCACGATGCGCCTGCCGTCGGGGAAGCGCAGCGTGCAGATGAACGCCTGCGGAACACCCTTCGCGCCTTTCTTCACCCTAACGGTCATAGTGTTCTTACCCGGTTTCAGCCACGGCGTCATGTCACGAAAGCGCAGGTGGTTCCAACGGTCCACATGGCCGAAATGGCGGTGGAACTCCTTCCCGTTCACGTCGATCTCGTGCCGCGCCGACGCGGCGTGCAGCAGCTCCACGTACTCGCCAGGCTTCGCGCCCGCGAAGTCGAAGTCAAAGCGGAGCTCCACATCGCCGCGGGCATTGGGCTTGGCGGTTATCCAGCGCGCGCCGGCCATGTCCGCGTCGGGACGCGTGGAGGCGTCGGGACCAATCCACTTCGCCTTCCAACCGTCGGGCTGCAGAATGCCCGTCACCCATTCGGCCGGCGCGCTCCATGCGCTCTCCGCGCCCGCGCCGTTCCACGTGCGCACCTTCCACCAGTAGCGACGCGAAGAGGCAAGCGGCTTCCCGGCGTAGGCCACGTCGATCGACTGCGCGCCCTCTACCTTGCCGGAGTCCCACAAGTCGCCCGAGTCCGCCGCGAGCTTCTCCTTCGAGCTCGCCACCAAGACGCGGTACGCGCTCTGCACGACGTCCTTCTCGCCCTTCTCAGCCGTCATCTTCCAGCTGAAGCGCGGCGCTGGAGAATCCACGCCGCACGGGTTTTCGAGCCTCTCCACCACAAGCCCGCGCGGTTCGCCGCAAATCGCGCTCGCCGCCAAACATTCTACAGCCACCACCATGGCAAACATCTTCATCTTCATGCTCCTTTCAAGATAATAAACCATAAACTTCTAAACTTCGAAACTCCGAAACCTCGAAGCCCCGAAACCTCAATCATGCGGAAGTTCTTCGACAAGCTCCTCGACTATCGTACGCTTTGCGGCCGAGAAGGATATGCCCACGAGCGTGACGCGCTTCTTGGAGAGAGCGTACTTGCCGGCGTAGTCCTTGCCCTTGATCTGCTCCATCGCCTCTGCAGCGGGACGATCAAGTTTGAACTCCACGATGTAGATGTCGTTCGGCAGATCCACCACCATGTCGATGCGCCCGTCGTTCGTCTTCACCTCGCCGTTCACGTTCACGCCGATGGAGCGCAGCACCACGTAGCATATCGTCTGCCACATCTGTTCGTTCTGACGGTCGGTCATGTCGTATGGGATGTCCCTGAATAATGATTTCAGCGCCTTGATGAACTTAGGCACGTCATGCGAATAGAGGGCTTTGGCTGCGTCGAAGCCGAAGCCTGACGAGATTTCGGGATCCTGCCCAACATACGCGCCAACGACATTGTCAAGAAAGGAGTTTTCGATTTCCAGGTTCGGAAATCTGAGACCATAGCGGCGTGAGGTGCCGATCTGGCAGAAATCTTTAATCGTGAGGTAACCTGTCTGGAATAGAAGCGTGACGATTCTGGGCTTGTCCGGCTCGTATGCATTGAGCGCCGTCTCGCTTACGTTGACCGTCGAAAAGTCCAGGGGATGCTCTTTGAGAATGTCTATGAGAAATGTCGGCATGGCCGTTGCTGACCAATAGTCCGAGAACTTGCCGTTGTCGAAGCAAAGGCCAAGCGACACCGGGTTGATGACAGGCTTGGCGTTTTCTTCAAACTTGTAGCCGTCATACCATTCGATGATCTTGGCAAAGGCAGCCTCGTCCGAGAGCCCATTTGCCTCGCCAAGCGCGTGGATGCATCCGGGAAAGTACTTCAGCACCTCCTCGTGGGTGTAGCCAAAGAGCGTCGCCGCCTTGGGATGCATCGTCCAGTCCTTAAGGTTGTTGAGGTCGGAGAATATGGACACCTTCGAGAACTTGCTCACTCCGGTGATGAACGTGAAGCGCTGCTTTGACTCCAAGGTCTTTATGACGGAGTAGAATGCGTTGATCGCGTCGCGGAACTCCGTCACATCCGGTTTCATAATATGCCCAAGAAGAGGCTTGTCATATTCGTCCACCAGCAAGACCATCTGCCCGTCGGGCGACTTCGCGGAAAGGTCGTTGACGACGTTCTCGAACGCAGTGGAGGGATTCTCGTCGTCGCGGAAAGGAATCCCGTTGCGGCTGCATTCATTTGCAAGAATAGCCCGCCAGCGCCTGTGGAGTTCAGGAACGGTCGCAGTCTGCGCGCTTCCCATGTCGAGATGGAGAACGGGCCACCTCTTCGACCAATCCCACTTCGGCTCGATGGCGAGGTCCGCATAGAGTTCGCGCTCGCCCAGAAAGAGCGACTTCAACGTGGAGACGGCGAGCGACTTGCCGAACCGGCGCGGACGGGCTATGAAGAACTGTTTCCCAGATTCGCCAGATGCCATGGCGTAAAGAGCGTCCGACTTGTCAACGTACGTAAAGCCGTTGTTCCGAAGCTCTGAGAACGTGTAGATGTCTGTCGCAACCTTTTCCATGTCGAATATTTTACCATTTCATCAGATTGCACGCAAGAACGCGCAAAGACTCGAAACCCCGAAACACCGAAACTTCGAAACTCCGAAACTTCGAAACCTCGAAACCCCGAAGCTCATAAACCGACCACGTCTTTGACGATCGCGCGCAGTTGTTCCTTTATGACGCGCATCGAGAGATGCTTCTCGAAGAAAGCGCGCGCCTCGGCGAAGTACATTTCGCGCCGGGCCCAGTCGTCGCGGTATGCGCGCACTGCGTCGGCAATCGCCTTCGCGTCGCCTGGCGGCACGAACTTGATCGCGGGGCAGCTCTTCGCCTCGGGCGGATAGCCGGTGCAGAACTCGTTGATCGTCGGCCGCGCGCACGCCATGCACTCGTACACCTTGTTGCCGATCACGCGGCTCGCCTTCTCAGTGGTGCCGAACACGCCAAGCACCACGTCGTGGGCACAGATGACCTTCGGCACCTCGACGTATGGCACCTTGTCGAGGAAGCGGATGTTCGAGATGCCCGCGGCCTTGGCCTCCGTCTCGGCCTTGTACGCGCCCCAGCCGAGGAAGTCCCACTCGATGCCCTCGCCCTGCGTCATGCGCGCCGCCTCCACGATGTACTCCGTACCGTGGAGAGGAAGGTACGCGCCGTGGTAGAGCACCTTGAACGATTTAGAGTTTGAAGTTTGATGTTCGGAGTCGGCGGGCTGTGGCTTGAATACCGTCTCGTCGGTGCCGGTGAGCAGAACGCGCATCTTCTCGCGCGGCACGCCGAACTCCCTGGCGCAGAAGTCGAGATGGCAGGAGGTGTCCCACGTCACCATGTCGGGCGCGTGCATCATCGCCGTCTCGCGCTCGTGCAGGCGCTTCGCGCGCGGTTCCTCCGCCTTCCACTTGCGCTGCTCAAGCACTTTCTTGTCCCACGCGGAGATCATGGGATCGAAAAGAACCTTTATTCCGCGCCTGTGCGCCCAGCGGCAGGCGGCGAGGATGTCGCGCTGGCGGCACACGGGCACCCACACGAGGTCGGGCAGGGGACGCCTTCCCAGCCCCCGCACTGCGGCCTCCACGTCGCCGAACTTCGGGAACCACTTCACGAAGAAGTACTCCACCTCCCATCCCAGCTCGCGAAAGAGCGCCGCGTACACGCGGTTGCGCGAATAGCCGGGATCGAAACGTCCCCAGAAAAGAACTTTCTTTGCCATGTGCACCTGCCTCGCCGCGTTTAGCAGCGTCCAAGACGCTGGAGGAACTTGTACGACTCCGTGATCGCGTGCAGCGAGTCGCGTCCGCACTCGCACTCCGCGATCCACCACTTCACGCCGTCTGCGTCCGCCGCGGCGGAGACCTTCTTCCAGTCCACGCCCTTGGCGTTTACGGCTGGCTGCCCGAGAATGCTGCTGAACGTGTCAAGATGCAGGCGCCGCCCGTTGTCCTCCTTCGCGTGCATGGTGATCGAGCGGTGGGGATACTTGCGCCACTCCTCGCACGGATCGCGCCCTGTGCACGTGGTCCAGCCCACGTCCTGCTCCATGCACACCTCTTTGCGGGTGTGCGTGAAGAAGTAGTCCCAGTACGTCGTGCCGTCGGACATCTTGATGTCGAACTCGGGAGTATGGTTGTGCAGCCCCACCTTGCAGCCGTACTTCGCCGCGTTCTCGGCGGCGGCGTTGTAGTGCTCCACATGGCGCTTCATGAACTCGTCCACGTTCTCGCCCTTTCTCGGGAAGTTGCCCGCTCCCGCGCATATAAGCAGGTTGTTTCCGTAGGCGAGGTTGAACTCGCAAATCGCCTTGATGCGCCGGGGGCCGAGATCGTTCTTGTGGACGTGCGTGCCGCACGCCACAAGGCCGTTCGCATCCAGCAGCTTCTTCAGCTCTGCGGCGCTTTTGCCAAAGTAGTTAACGAACTCCACGGCCTTGTAGCCGATCTTCGCCACCTCCGCAAGCGATTTCTCAAGCCCGTTCTTGCGGATGTATGGGTCGATCGAGTAAAGCTGCACCGCCACCACTTTTTTTTCGGGCGAGGCGGCAAGGCCAACATACGGCATGGCGCACACCGCGCCTGCCGCTGCAAGGAAGTCTCTTCTTGTTGTGTTCATCGGTTCGTCTCCTAATTGAAGCGGACTCAATTTTACCAAAAAGCGCACCGCCGGACAAGGACTGATCACCTTTTACTCCCGTTCTTTGCGGCCTATGTCATTTTCAACTGCCGGTTCTAGACTTATTTGAACACACGCGAAGTGTCGCAGGCCGATGTCACCGGGCTGCGTCGTGAGCGTCTCCAAAGACGGCACAAGGGCCACAATCCAGCGCGGCGGACTTACGGTGTTCGTGAGATGATGTACCGAACCTGCGAGAAAGCGCCGGCCGGGCGTCACTTCCCGCGAGCAGCTCGCCGGCGCGCAGGCGCAGTGACGCCAGCTTCTCTGGCTCCGGCAGGATGCGCGTGGAGTAGCGTCCGCCCGCGTTCGGGATCGCGACGAGCGCGCGAAGCTCGTCCACGAGCCGCGCCGCCTCCGCCGCGCGCGGTCCCTTCTCCGCCGCCAGGCGCTCCAGCAGCACGAGGTAGTTGTAGTCCTCCACGCCGTCGCGCGCCGCCTCGAGGCGGATGGTCGACACGGGCTTCGCTCCTCCGTCGCGCGGCGGATAGATGAGGAAGCCGTCGCCCGCCGGGTAGCGCACCCAGTACGTCTTGCCGGGAGTGTCCGACTGGCGTATGTAGGCGTGCCAGCCGAACTTCCACGGATCGTAGGTGAGCCACGTGCAGCCCCAGAACTCGTAGGCGTCCGCGCCGAACGCGCGCGCGTAGTGCGGCAGCAGACGCTCCACCGCGCAGTACGGCGTGTCCGTGCACATCTGGCCGTCCGTCGTCCACCAGATCCGGTTCCCCGCCTTCACGCGCGCCTTCATCTCGTCCACGGGGAAGCAGCCGTAGTGGCCCACGCCCCACACGTCGAGCGAATCGTTCCACTCGGGGCAGTGCCGCCACGTGCTCGAGTAGATCGGGATCTTCGGATCGACTTCGTGGATCATCGCGCAGCACGCCTTCATCTGCAGCACCACGTTCGTGCGCGAGAAGTGCGGCTCGTCGGAGATGTAGAGCACGAGCTTGTCCGCCCAGCCCTTCTCCTTGATGTGGTTACAGTTGAGGCGCAGCGCCTGCTGGTAGAGGTTCTTGTAGGCCGGACGCAGCTTCGTCCAGTCCGCGCCCTCGTACGGCCACTCGCCCTCGTAGGGGTTCTCGCCGAGGAACGGCCT
>JAFUDL010000481.1 GCA_017459225.1 Kiritimatiellia bacterium | reverse complement strand
TGCCGCAAGCTTGAGGAGGTCGTCGAGACGCGCAAGATTTTCTTCGGGGTCGTAGTACTTGTCGCCGAGTTCATGGCCGAAGGTCTTGCTCCGGTCGCGCCAGGCACGGAAGCGTCCTACGACCTTGTTGTCTGGCCCGATCAGGAGAACTGTCGGGTTGCTCAGGCGCGCAGAAGTCGATTCCGGTGCAAGCCATTCCGTCTGCGAATACCGCGCCGTCGCGGCGCGGATGCGCACGGCGTCGGGATCGTCGTCGCGCAGTGAATGGCGCGAAAGGTAGGATGCCCCCGTCACCGTGTCCGTGTTGGCGATGTGCTCAGTGCCGGGCGCATACGTCAGGAGCTGTGAGCCGCCGCCGTTGGCGGCCGTCTGGGACTGGTCGAAGAGCGCCACCTGCACGCGGTTGGCCGCACACCACGCCTTGAACGCGTCGGACTTGAGCAGCGACTCCTCCATGCCGTAGCAGTAGGGGCACCAGAGCGTGCCGGAGAAGACGGCGAGCGTGTAGTCCGCCTTTCCGGCCGCGACCTTCGCGCGCACGAGATCGTAGTCGTGGGTCCATTCAGCGAAACCAAGCGTGTCCACAGTTCGCTCCCCGACCCAGTAGGGGTTCGTGCAGGTGTTCGGCTTCGACGGGACGAAGGTGATGCCGTTCGTGGCCACGATCTGTCCCGAGGCGTCCAGAAGCGTGAGTTCCAGTCGCCTGCCTTCCGGGAAAGACGCGCCGCCGGGCAGCGTCAGGTCGACGGATACGTAGGCGTTCGTCTCAAGTGCCGCCCAGTTCACGACGTTGCTCGTCACGGGGCGGATGCCGTCCGGCCATTCGACCACAAGCGTGCTGCGGGACTGTCCCGCAACGGCGCCCGTGCGGAAGAGCGGCACGTCCACGTGCCGAGTGGCCGGTTCCGCCTCGAGCCGGTCGGTGCGATTCTCGAGCCCGAGCGTCCCCGCCACGTCGCCGCACCGGAAACCAAGTTCAATGCTCGGCGAATAGCCGGAGAAGAATTTCGAGATGCTGTCTTCCAGCTCCTGCTCGAGCGTTCGCCCAGTTGCGGGCACGAGCATCTTGCCTGTTCGCCCAACGAACGACGTCACTTTCGGCTTGCCGGTAGGCTGCGGCCAGTAGAGGCAGATGAACGGGTATTGAGAGAGATATTTCGAGGCCGGAAGCGTTCCGGCCGCGCTGCGGGCGAACTTGATCACGTTGGCGCCCGCGTTCGGCGCGACGTCTTTGCTGTTCACGCCCTGCACGTAGCAGTAGATGTAGTCGGCATGGGCCGCCTGCCAGGCCTTGAACGTGCTCGTGTTGACAGCCTCCTCCAGGTAGCCACAGAAGGTGCAGTCCTGGTTGGCCCAGAACAGCACCATCGGCGTCGACGTCGCGTGCGCAAGGTTGGTTGCGGCGGCAAAGTCGTTCATCCAGAATCCGGTTCCGACTTCCGTCGAAACGGCAACTGGCAGCGCTCCCCACAATGTGGTGGCCCCCGCGACGAGCAGTGCGGCAAGCACCGCACGCGCCGAATAAGGCCGAGACTTTTCTTTCACTGTCTGTTTCCCGTTCATGGTCCTGTTCCCTTTCCTGTTTTTCGTGTGCTGGACTACAGCCGCGCGAAGTTCATGTACACGAGGCGGTAGTCTTCTGGGTTGTAGATGTATTCGTGTCCGTGCGGCGGCGACGTGCGGACGATCTCGCCGTCCTTCGCGGCGACAAGGCTCGTGAAAGGCACGGGTTCCCACGTGCCGATGGTGAGCGGATGCGTTGAGAACGTCACGGTGTCCGCGTCGCGCCAGACGTGCAGCGTGTCCCTGAAGTTGCAGTGCGCGTACAGCACCTCGCCGTCGAAGATAAGCAGGTTGAGTTTGTTTCCCTGCGCCAGTTCGGTGATTGCGGCAGAGAGCACGTTGAAACGCTCCGTCTCGTCCAAGGCATGGCGGCGGTGGTTTTGCGCCACGTTGATCTGGTCGACGAGATGGAGCAGTACGCGTTCGGAATCCGTGTCGCCGTATTGGATGCCCATGTAGTCGTTCAGGTGTGCGCCGTTGAATATCGTTCCGTTGTGCGCCAGTGTCCAGGTGCGGCCGCTGTTGTCCGCAGCCGTGAACGGGTGGCAGTTCTTGTATTCGACATGGCCGACGGTAGCCAATCGGATGTGGGCGATGAGCGTTCGTTCCTCCACCGGATCGGCGAGCAGTCGCTCGAGACTCGTGCTGCAGGTGGCGCAGACAGGCTCCTTCTCAATCGACGGCGCGCCGCCGTCGAGGAAGCGTGCGAGGCCCCACCCGTGCGGATGCGCCTCCGCATGGGAGTAGAACTCGCGCAACAGGTCGTTTCGCCGTCGCCTCTTCCGCGATGAAAATCCGAGCAACTCACACATGGCACGCCTCCATGCGGGCATAGCGCCTTTCGGGTGAATAGACCTTCTCCGCCTGATACGCGAGGATGCGCTGAAATGCCGCGGGCCACCCCGCGGAGGCGGCGAAGAACTCGTCCATCCGCTCCAGCAACTCTCCGACCGGCGTCCAGTCGAAGTCGATCCGGGCGGCGGCCTTGAACGCCGCGACGCTTTCGGCTTGCTTCTCGGCAGACAGCGTCTCGCGCTCCTGCGCGGCGCACCAGAGCATGAACAGGTGGATGAACTCCACATCACGTACATCAACCAATCCATCGGTTAGCGGGTTCAGGTCCACGCACCGTATCTCGATGTGGTCGATGCCGTTTTCTGCGAGCGTCAGGAGATTGTTCGGGCCGCGTGGCTTGAGGCGCACGGGGTAGTAGAGTTCGCTCGGCGCGATGAGTAGCCTGTCTTGGACATATCGCGCTATGCTTTTTGCGTATGCCCGCACGCTTGAAAAGTCCAGCACGGGCACGAAACTGTTCCAGTAGCCACGTTCCGAACACCGCACGCTCGCATACTGTCCTGCCGGGCTGGCGGCGGTCAACGCGACGATCGCCCATCCCCACTTGACGCACTGCGCGGCCACGTGGAGATAAAGCGCGTCGCGGTCCACTCCCGCCGCCGCGACCAGCCGTTCGCCGAACGAGAAGTTGAAGTGGATGCCGCAATACGCCATCAGGCGCTTGCCGTATTTCGCGGCGAGGTAGTCGCGGTAGGTCGATTTCCCGGCAAGCGCGCCTTCGAAACGGGCGGGGACGACTTCGGACTCGTCCACGATCGGCGGCGGGTTGGAGTTCGTCCAGAGAGTCTCCCCCTGCGGCGCGATGGCCGCGCGGATCGCCGCGTCGATTTCCTTCAGCTCCGCGACCGCCTCCTCGGCCGTCGGCCACACGCGCGTGTTGATCTCCGTCTGGTTCTCGCAGAAATCGCGGACGATGTGCGGGTGGTCGGGCGGAAACGGATGTGGCGTCTGCGCCATCCGTCCCTCGGCAGTCACGCGCAGGGATTCGCGCTCGAGCCCGAAGTTTCCTTCGAGCGCGTACGGGCGCAGTCGGGGCTTGCGAACGTCAAGCATGGCGTTCCTCCTCTGCCGAACCGTAGTCGAGGGCGATGGATTCAATGGATTCGCCGCGTTCGAGACGCGCGAGGTGTTCACGGGCTGGGCTTGTGAGCGTGTCGGCGCGACGGCGCAACGGCGCAAGAAGCGGTTCTTCGCCGAAACCGCGCCGGGCAAGTCCTTCCTCCGCCACGTCCAGGATGCGGTGAAGCTGCACGGACAGGGCCTTGCGGTCGATGAACGATGGCCAGTCGCGGCGGATCATCGAGCTGCGCAACTCCACCGCGCCGTAGCCATGCCCGTAAAGGATGGTGTCGCGCGCCAAGAGATCGGCCAGTTTTGCCACGCGCTCGGCAAGCCCGGCGTGGAACGCGGCGGAGGCGAACGCCTCGCGCACGGGCTGTTCGCAGACGGAACGGAACTCCACCGTCCCGCGTTGGGTGAGGTCCTCGAACTTGAACGGACGCAGCCAGGCGACGTCGGAGGGGAGCGGCGAAATGAGGCATTTGCGATGGATCTTCGCCGTCGCATCCCAGTATTCACCCACGACGCTTCCAAGTTGCAGGTAGTCGCGGAGCGGAACGGGGGCGAAATTGATGTAACGCTCGCCGCGCTCGACGCAGTAGATGCTGGTCGATTCCAGATAGCCCCTGACGTCCGCCAGCGACCGGACCGTGACGCCGTACATGCCGCAGTTGTGCGGGTTCAGCCCATGGAGGCTCTTGCTCCAGAGACTGTCGCGTCCGCACAGCGTTTCATTTCGCTTGCCGAAGGGCGAATTGGCTAAGAGGACGGCCTTGAAAGGTTCCAGGAGGTTGAAGGCGTTGATCAGCGGGACGACCGTCTCCTCGTCCGCGTCCACCTGCGTCTGCGAGGCGCAGGAGAAGAGACCGAATTCGGGATGGTCGTGGAATCGCGGCGAGCCGCCGTACTTGGAGTAGGACTTCAGGTGGTGGAGCAGCATCCGGTAACGTCCGTTCCCGATGGGATCGGGGCGGTTCTCCCGCCACCGGGGGTTGATCCCCATGCCGGTGAGGGCGTGTCCCTGCCGCCCCAGCGCCTCCTGCAACGCGGCGTAATAAGCGGTGAAGCGGCGATGCGTCTCAATCAGGTTCTCATCGGGGCCGAAGGAGATTTCCAACGTGTTGTAGGAGCAGTCGAAAGAAAGTTCGTCGCCCGTGTTGGGGTCGGTCGCGCGGTAGATGTTGCCCGTGTCGTCGCGCACCTGGTCGGAGAAGGGAAAGCGGGAGAGAAAGTCGTCCGTCGCCGCGTGTACGGCCGCGAAATCCGTTCCCTTGCCCGGCGTGCGGTTCCAAATGGGAAACTCAAGCTCGACGCCCACGCGCCGCGTGCGCGGACGGCGCAACGGTGCGAAAAAGCGCGTTTCGAGCGCGTCCTGAAGTGTCGTAACTTGGTTTTTCATTGAATGGATTAGTTGCAGCAGTGAGATTGTCAGTTGAGTTCGGGGTGCCAGGTGAAGGCGGTGATGTTGCGCCAACGGACCGCCGTGGGGGCACCGTCAAAGGTTGAAAGCACTTCGACCTTTGGCGCGACTTCGGTGATGGCCGGTGCACGGATGAACGTCATCGGGACGTTCGGTTTCCCGTCGAACGTGCCGATCGTCCTAAAGCTGCCGAGTTGGCGTCCGTAGGCGTTGCGCCGCACGGTGACGGGCAGGACGCCAAACCACTGTTCGGGCCGTGTGTCGGTACGGCTGCCGGGATCATCGATCTTCTCCGCGAGGAGGATTAGCCCCGCGCAGACGGCAAATACGGGAAGCCCGCCGTCGATACGCTCCTTCAGTGGCGCGAAGAGTCCGAGATCCTTCAGCAGCTTGCCCTGTACGGTCGATTCGCCTCCGGGGAGCGCCAGTACATCCATGCCGCGTTCCAAATCCGAACGTTGCCGGATCTCGAACGTCTCCGCGCCCTTCCCGCGCCAATACGCAGCCATCTCGGCAAACGCCCCCTGTACAGCTAGAACTCCAACTTTCATCACGCGACTCCACATGAAAATTGTCATTTTCCAATTGGCCATTGGGTATTGGCCATTGGCAACATTTTCACATTGGCAACATTACACTACTTCCCGCGCTCTTCCATGATGGTCTCGATCTCTTCGGCGTTGATGCCGACCATCGCGGGGCCGAGGTTCTCGGAGAGCTTCGCAAGCAACTTCGCATCCTGCCAGTTGGTGACGGCCTGTACGATCGCCGCCGCGCGCTTCGCGGGATCGCCGCTCTTGAAGATGCCGCTTCCCACGAATACGCCCTCCGCGCCAAGCTCCATCATAAGCGCGGCATCGGCGGGCGTGGCAACTCCTCCCGCCGCGAAGTTCACGACCGGAAGCTTTCCGTTGTCGTGGACGAACTTCACGAGGTCGAGCGGCGCGGCGAGTTCCTTCGCCGCCTCGTACAGCTCGTCCTCGCGGAGCGACACGACGCGGCGAATCTCGCTCTGCATCTTACGCATGTGGCGGACGGCCTGTACAACGTCGCCCGTACCGGGTTCGCCTTTCGTGCGGATCATCGTCGCACCCTCGCCGATGCGACGCAGCGCTTCGCCGAGGTCACGCGCGCCGCACACGAACGGCACGGAGAATGTCGTCTTGTCGATATGACGCGTGTCGTCGGCGGGCGAGAGGACTTCCGACTCGTCGATGTAGTCGATCTCGATGGCCTCGAGGATGCGCGCCTCGGCGATGTGTCCGATACGGCATTTTGCCATGACCGGAATCGACACGGCGGCCTGAATGCCCTTGATCATCGCGGGATCGCTCATGCGCGAAACGCCGCCGGCCGCGCGGATGTCGGCGGGGATACG
>JAFUDL010000480.1 GCA_017459225.1 Kiritimatiellia bacterium | reverse complement strand
TGCCGCGGACGACAAGACCTTCGCCGAGTTTGGTTTCATCGCCGACTGGGCGTCGAAGAGCCAGGTCGAGAAGCGCGAGCTCTACGGCAGATACGCCTCGCATGAACTCGACTTCTTCCTGCACGAGAAGGACCGCGCCTTCTTCGACGCGGTTGTGGCGCCCAGCCTGAGGAACAAGCGGTTGAAGGAGTTCATGGACAAGTGGCTTCTCGGTGAAGATCTTTCCGAGTATGCGAAGCCCGGACGCATTCAGGATCTGAACGCGCTCGAGCAGTGTCTGCTCGCACGTCGCATCCAGTCGATTGCACCGGTTGTGGCGCGCAATTTCGCCGATGTTTGCGAACACGATGAGCGGACGGATCCGCCTGACGTCGATGCTTTGCTTTCATCGGTCCTGGGCGACGAAGATTACGGAAAGACCCAGGTGGTTATGTCGTGTGCCAACATTGAGCCAGAGGAGGGAACCTTCGCCAATGTGTCCGACTTGATGCAGGCGGAGACGGCGCGGGCGGCAAAACCCGGCATGGCAATGGCGCAGATTCCCGCTGCACCCGTTCCCGCCGCGCAGGCGGCGTGGAGCAGCCAGAGGGCGTTTGCTCCACAGCCGCTTGGAAAGATGAAGGCGGCAAGGGCGCCGGCGGGTGTGCGCGAACGCGCCACGCGGAACGCGGAGCTGACGCGTCGCGCGAGCCGCCAGTTCTACCGTCCGCCGGAGCGGACGAAGGAGTGGGTGGAGTCGCATTGGTACAGGCGGCGCCATGCCGAAGACACGAAGGCGCTTGCTGCCGTGAACCGCTTCTGGCGCGACTACGCCGCGGCGACGGCGAACGGCGGAGCGATGGCGTTCAGATCCGCCAGCATTCTGTTCACGGCGGGCGAAGACAACTTCAGCCAGATGATTGCGGCGCTTGCGGTCAGCGGGCTCGGATTCGAGGCAAAGGATGGCGAGAGCGTTGTGTTTTCGCATGCTGAGCTCGCGCGCACGCAGCGGGCCAAGCCGGATGCCAAGCGCGGCGCAGTGCGTCTCGAACGTCATTTCTTCGACGCGTCCGAGGCCAATGAGGACGGTGCGCAGAAGGAGGTGGTGGACGAGTTCGTGCGTGGAAGGGTGTACTACACCGAGACGATCGCGATCAATCCCTCCGCGAAGGCAAGGCGGGTCCGCGTGGTCTCGCAGGTTCCGTCCGGCGCGTATCCCGTCAATGGATGCGAGGCGTCGAACGGCATCACGCTCGCGCTTGGCGCATACGAGACGCACGTTCCCTCCAGGATGTACTTCTACTTCCCGTTCGCCGAGGATGGAATCGGCGACGTTCCTGGAGCGGTTGCGCTTGAGAACGGCGAACGCGTGGGCGTGGGCGAGCCGTTCAAGTGCAACGTGGTGGCGCAGGCCTCCACGCGCGACACCACCAGCTGGCGCTACGTCTCGCAGAACGCGACGAAGGACGAGGTGCTGGCGTATCTGAAGACGAAGAATCTCGAGGGCGTGGACCTAGAGATGATGGGATGGCGCTTCGTCGACGGCGAGTTCGCGAAGAAGGCGCTGGATGTTCTCGATCTGCGCGGAGTGTACTGCCAGGATCTGTGGCTGGCCGGGCTCAAGTGGAAGGACACCTTCGACGCGGCGCGCGTGAGGGAGGCGCTGTCGCGGCGCGAGAACCTGAAGAAGCTCGCGCAGATGATGGGCCCTGCGTTCAAATGCTCGCTCTTTGAGATCGAGCCGGAGGCGGCGGACGTCTTCGAGCACCGCGAATACTGGCCCATCATCAACGCGCGCGTCCACGCGAAGGGAGGTGCGGCCACGATCGCCAACTCCGGCCTCGCGAAGGAGTACCGCGCGTTCCTCGATACGCTCGCGGCGAAGCGGGAGCTCTCTACGAGGGATAGGCTGCTGGCGGCGGTGTACATGATCGCGCAGGACCGCATCGCGGAGGCGGAGGAGCAGCTGGCGCACGTGGATGCGTCAGACGTCGACACCGCGATGCAGCTGGACTACATGAAGGCGTATCTGGCGTTCTCGCACGGCGACGCAGCGCGCGGCAGGGAGATTGCCGTGAAGTGGAGGGAGTCCGCCGTTGGCGTGTGGCGCAGGCGCTTCAACGAGGTCGTGGCGCAGGCCGACGAGGTGCTGGGAGGCGGCGTTGCCGCGGCGAAGGGCGCCGCGGATGCCGAGGCGCCGTCGCTCGCCGTGAAGGCGGACATGAAGGACGGTGTGGTGGAGGGCGTGATCATCACGGCGCGCAGCCTCGCGAAGTGCACCGTAAAGGTTTATCCGGTGGATGTGGAGATCGCGTTTTCGAAGAATCCGTTCGGCGGCACGGCGGCGGGCTACGGCGGAGTGATGGGGCTCAGGCCCGCGTGGACGCAGGACGTCAAGCTCGAAGAAGGCAGGGAGACGCGCGTTGCGCTGCCGAAGGAGCTGCGGCGCACGAACCTCGTTCTGGCGGCGACCGGCGCAGACGGGCGCGCGGAGGAGAGGCTGGAGCTTACGCCGGGCACGCTCGAGGTGCAGGTGGCGCGCGAGGCGCGTCAGCTGCGCGTGAGGGATGGCAGGGGCAAGCCGGTGGCAGGTGCGTACGTGAAGGTGTACGTGCGCGACGCGGCGGGGCGCGAGACGAAGTTCCACAAGGACGGCTACACGGATCTGCGCGGCGTCTTCGACTACGAGGCCGTCTCGACGGATTCGGACTTCCGTCCCGCCGAGTTCGCCGTCTTCGTGCAGAGCGCCGACGGCGTCCGCACCCTCCGCATCTCGAAGTAGCGCTGACTGGGAACGCCGGGTTTTGGCGGACAATTCCATAATGGCATAATGCCGCAATGCCATACTTTCAGAATGGGGAATTGCAGAATGGGACGAGGTGATTCCATCGGGCGGGGTTTTATGGTAAAATAATTGCGCATGGGGAAAGCAGCAAGGAGAGAGAATGTCACCAATGAGAAAGACGATAATGAATTTTGTGGGCCTTGAGGGGT
>JAFUDL010000479.1 GCA_017459225.1 Kiritimatiellia bacterium | reverse complement strand
GAACCACGAACCACGAACCACGAGCCACGCTCTTTCGTCCGCCTCTTCGCCCCTGCCTTCGCCGATCCATCCAAGACGCTCATCGCGCAGAACGCGAAGTTCGACATGGCGGTTCTATCGCGCTACGGAATCGAGTTCGGCTCGACGATGCGCGACACGATGCTAGAGCACTACGTGCTGGACGCCGCGGCGCGTCATGGCATGGACGCTCTTGCGCGCGAATATCTCTCATACGATCCCATTCCGATTGAACGTCTCATCGGCGAAAAGGAGCGCGGCAAGAAGCAGAAGTCGATGGCCGACCTTGCGCCCGAGGAGATACTTGACTATGCGGCGGAGGATGCCGATGTGACGCTGCGCCTTGATGCGGTGCTGCGTCCAAAGGCCGTACAGGCGGGCACGCTCGCCGCGCTGGAGACAAGCGAGGAGCCGCTGGTGCCCATACTCCTCGAGATGGAGCGCGCGGGCGTTACGATCGACGTTGCGGCGCTATCGCGCTACGGCGCGGAGCTCGAGCGCGAGATATATGGGCTTGAGGCGGAGATACGCGCGTTCGGCGCGCCGGACCTCAACCTCGACTCTCCGAAGCAGCTTGGGGATTTTCTCTACACGAAGCTCGGCCTCAGGCCCTCCTCGACGAAGAAGACGCAGAGCGGACAGTTCTCTACCGACGAGAAGACTCTCCAGTCCATCGTCGACGACCATCCTGTCGTGCGGAAGATTCTCGACTACCGTGCCTGCACGAAGCTGAAGTCGACGTACGTGGACAAGCTGCCGCAGTGCATCGACCCTTCCGACGGACGCGTCCACACCACCTTCGCCCAGGCGTTCACCGAGACGGGCCGCCTTTCGTCGTCCGATCCCAATCTTCAGAACATTCCGATCCGCACCGAACGCGGCCGCCACATACGCGCCGCGATTGTTCCGCGCGACGCGCATCACGTGCTCGTCTCGGCCGACTATTCGCAGATCGAGCTTCGCATCATGGCCGCGATGAGCGGCGACGAGTCGATGCTTGCGGCTTTTGCGAACGGCGCCGACATTCACCGCGATACGGCCGCGCGCGTGTACGACGTGATGCCTGCTCTGGTGACGGACGACATGCGCCGCAAGTGCAAGATGGTGAACTTCGGCATCATCTACGGCATCTCGGCGTTCGGCCTTGCACAGCGCCTGCAGATAGCGCGCAAGGAGGCGGCTGGCCTCATCGAGACGTACTTCCGCCTCTACCCGCGCATCCGCGCGTTCATGGATACGTCGATCGCCAAGGCGCGCGAGGCGGGCTACGCGGTGACGATGCTCGGCCGCCGCCGCACTCTGCGCGACATCGCATCGCGCAACGCCACCGCGCGCCAGTCGGCCGAGCGCGACGCGATCAACACCCCGGTGCAGGGCACTGCTGCCGATCTCATCAAGATCGCAATGGTGCGCGTTGCGCGCGCGCTGCGCGATGCGGGGCTCAAGGCGCAGATGATACTGCAGATACACGACGAACTTCTATTCGACGTTCCCGACGACGAGGTGGATCAGGTGAAGTCGATCGTGAAGCGCGAGATGGAAGGCGCGATGTCGCTCGGCGTGCCCCTTGAGGTCTCTGTAGGCGTTGGCCGCAACTGGCTCGAAGCCCATTGAGTCCATCGCTTCGTTTTCATCATCTTGCGTCCTTGCGCGCTTTGGGGCGCGTAATTCACCGCCGAGCCTTCTGATGATTGGAAACAACTACTTGAAACAACTTGCCTTTGGCGCGCGGGCTAACTCGCCCGCGCCCAGCCGCGAAATCTCGCGGCGTTCTTGAATCGGCGGGCATGTTGCCCGCCGTAAAAGAAGCTGTTTTTACCAGTTGTACCGGTTGTTTCCAATCTCAAAACGTATGGGTGAAAAACAGATGCGCCCGTTTTGCCAGGGCTGCCAATTTTCGCTTGGTTGTCATGGGAAAGATATGCTATACTGTAGGCAGCCTTGTGCGATAAGAAAGGGAAAGCCATGACTTCAGGAAAAGTTCTTCGCAGTCTGCAGATTACATTTGCGATTGTTGCGGTTGCAGTCATTCAGGCGCGGGCCGACATCATCGACTTGGGCGGTGAGTCGGTGGCAATCACTGCCGACAACGGCCTTAACACATACAAAAACCACGAGGTACGCAACGGCGTCTTGAACGTCTCCGCCAAACAGGGTTTTGTCGATGGCACGTTCACCTTCGGCGCGGGGCTCGTCATCAACCAGACGAGCGGCGCATGGGGAACTGCAGGCTCGAGGACGGTGAAGGTCGTCGACGGCGCCACCGTGAACTTCACCTCGGGGAGCGACATCTACTTCGGGCGGTATAACGGCAACACGACGTACAACGGAACGACGCAGCTCATTCTCGACAATGGCAATTTCAACTGCGGCAAGTCTCAGCTTTGTTTCTGGCCGACGGCAAACAGCAACGGAAACGGCAAGAACGTTGTGCTCAACATGTCTGCAGTCAACAATTCCGTAGTGACGCTTGCGGCCGACAAGGAGCTCAGGTTCGGCGAGATCGCGCAGAGTGACAGCAAAAAGCACAATACAATCAAGGTCACGGTGAATATCGAGAATTCCGCGATCACTGCCAAGCAGATCCGTGTAGGGCAGAGCAACAACTACATCACCGACACGGCGAACAGCTTCAACAGGATCTCTTTCGGGCCCGGCACGGTATTGACCTTGAACCAGATCTACGCATACGCCTATCCCGCGCCCACGGTTACGTTTGACGGCGTGACGATCCATTACGCAGGCACCGGCTCGAACAGCTTCATCGGGCAGAACTCGGGCCTCAAGAGCGACGACGTCTACGAGATTCTCTCTGGCGGGCTCACGATCGACATACCTTCCGGCATACCGCTAGTGGTCGACGGCAACTCCTCGGCGCTCAAGGGCGCGGGCGGCATCACGAAGACTGGCGCAGGTTCACTTACATGGAACAGCTTGACAAGCGGGTCTACTGTGAAGAGGATGTTGTTCACCGGCCCGCTCGTCGTCACGTCCGGATCATGGTCCTCCTCGCTCGGCTACGCCGCCTCCGCGTTCAAGGCAGAAGGCGGCAATCTCACGCTTTCCGGCGCGCTTTCCGCCTCCGACGTGGTGCTCAGCGCCACTGACGGCGGCACGCTCACTCTCTCCGGCGCGAACATCGCGGACGCCTCGCCCTCGTTGACCGTCGACTCAGGCGGCAGCACCGACTACTTCTCACGCGACGGACACGTTTCCTCCTACGCGCTCGATGCGTTCACCCTCGGCGAGGGCGCCAGCATCGGTCTCGATGCCGACGCGTATGACATCGACACCATCTCCGTTGCGACCACCAACATCACCGCGACGGCGGCGAACCCCGCCACGCTCAACATCGTCTTCTCCGAGCAGCCCGCCACAGGACGCACCTTCGCGCTCTTCGCCACCGACGACGCGGCGAAGTTCACGCTCAACCCGCGGATGAACGGCATAATGCTTCCCCACGAGAAGGAGGTCATCGACGGCGTTCTCGTGATGACCGTCACCGCAGTCGTCGAAGACTACACGTGGAACTCCTCGCGGCCTAACTGGGGCGACCCGGACGCCTGGATCAAGGACGAAGTGTACGCCACATGGACCGACGGCAACAACGCCTACTTCACGACGGCGAACGCCTCGGCCGCAGTCACCGCTCCCGTGATCGCGCGGAAGATCGAGTTCTCCGCCAACGGCCGGATCACCGGCTCCTCCACTCTCACGACCGCCGAGGTCTCGGTGACGCCCGGCGTCGCCGCCACAATCTCCGCACCCACCGCCGGCCAGCTCACAAAGACTGGCACCGGCTCTCTCACGCTCGGCGCAAACCGTACCGACGCAACCATGCTCAGCGAGGGCACGCTCGCATTCGCGGCTGGCGCTACGGTTGACCCGGAGAAGCTCGTTGTGGGCATGGATGCAGAAAAGCCAGTCACATTCGACTACGGCGGGCAGATGCTCGCCGCGAATCCAACAGCCTATCTGGGTTCGGGAACGGATGTTACCCTCACGAACGGCGACTTTACGTATGGGAACGACTTCGGCACTCCTCCCACGAAGACGCTCACCGTCGCAGCAGACGCCACGCTCTCGATGTCCGGCCGCTTCAACTGGAACGCCAAGGGCCATGAGCTCACGGTCAACGTGGCGGGCGGCACGATTTCCTCGGCCGCGAACAACAACAACTGGCTCATGCAGGCGTCGACTTCCGGACGGCTCAACATCAACGTCACGGACAACGGTCTTCTCGAGTTCGGCGGCTTCACGCGCATGCTCACATGCCGCGACGGTTCTGCCCAGTACCAGAATCCGTCCATGTACGTCAGGGTCGTCGGCTCTACCATGAGGGCGAAGAACAACGGCTTCTGCTTCGGATACGACTACGAAGGCGACGCATGGCAGAACAAGAACCCCGTCTCGCCCACTTTCGTGCTCGCGATGACGAACTCGTGCCTCGACGCGGGAACCTCCAACGTGTATCTCGGAAACGGGCAGCGCGGCACGTACACCGATGGCTCCTACACTGCCGACTTCGAAGGCTGCGAGGTGAGGGCGAAGGAGTTCCGAGTGTGGTACGACCGTCCGCTCAACGCGGCGCGCTTCAACAACTCGACTCTCGTGCTCACTGCGGACAGCAACCACTGGCTCGACCAGCAGGACATCGAATCCACCGACGTCATAACAGTCGGCCCTGGCGGACTCGTTCTCGACTCCAACGGACACACCGGCGTCGTTGCCGCCAACATCGGCGGCGAGGGCGTTGTCACGAAGACGGGCAGCGGCACGCTGAGGTTCGCGACGAACGAAACCTCCACCGCCGCGTTCAGGGTGCAGGGCGGCGTTGCGCGCCTCAACGGAGGCTTCTCGCTCGCGCGCCCCACAACCGTTGCGGCGGGAGCGGTGTTCTCCGTTGACGGAAAGGCGCAGACTAGCGTGGCGAACATCACGTTCGAGGCGGGCTCGACGTTCAACGTGGACGACGCATCGCTCGACGTGGTTCCGATGGCCGTTACCGCGATTACATTCCCTGAGGAGGGAGAGGTGTTCCTAACGCTGAACGGCAATCCGTTCCGGAAGGGAGAGTACAAGATCCTTTCGAAGAGCGGGGTGACGGTGGCGGACGGCGAAAGGTTCACGCTTGTGTCGGACGAGGAGGTGCACACGTGGTCGGTCGACGGCGAGACGCTGGTCCTGAAGGTGGGCGAGATGGTGGGCAAGTCGTGGACGGGCCTTGCGGGCGACGGAAAGATGTCCACGCCCGGCAACTGGTACGGCGGCGAGGCGCCTGTCGACGGCGACGAGCTGTACTTCACGAGCGTGCGCGAGGCCACCGAAATCCTTGCCGACATTCCAGGCTCGCCGAAGTTCGGCGACGTCCTGATGGGCGAGGGCGTGATCACGTTCTCGGGAACGCTCGCGGCGCTATCCTTCTCCGACACGTCGAAAATCGCCGTGGCGGCGGGCGCAACCGTATCGCTCGACGGCGACATCGTGCTTGACACGACTTCCGCGGCGGCGTACATCGTTGACAAGGTGGACGGCGAGTTCATCGTGGGCGGCAGGATCTACGCCTTTGGAAAGAACGATGTGCGGCCCACCGTGAATGCAAGCACCGGCATAATCGCCGCCGGCGGTATCGCCAACAACCAGGCCAACTGGGTGTTTCGCCTCGCCTCAGACAATCAGACGATGAGATGGGCGATTGGACGGCATGGAATAACGGGTACGAACGGACTGTGGTTGTTCGCCAATTCGAAAGTGAAGGTGGATATGCAGCCGTACGACTGCGACTTTGAGATCAACGACTGGATCGGAGTGCGCACGAGCGCGCAGGGTCTCTTCCTGAACACGACAGGATACACCGACGGCCTTGGGCACACGATCATGGCGAACAAGGGATTCGTGCGCGAGGGCAATCTCTACGTGAGCGGACTTGGCGCGCTCGTGTGCAACTATTCGAAGGACGACATCGCGGCCTCGTACTCGCAGCCGAACTGCGAGGTCAAGTTCACCGTGCGCGAGCCGGCCACGCTGGCGCTTGTGCCTGGCTCGGACATCGGAACGGGCGCGGTGAAGGTGGAGTCGAATGCTGCATTGCGCGTTGAGCGCACAGGTACGGCCACGCTTTACGGCGCGCTCACTTGCGATGACTACGCGAAGCTCTCGTTCCGTTTCACCGAGAAGAACGCCGCCCCCAAGCTTGTCCTTGAGAAGGCGCCCACTCTCGGCCTCGTGCATATCGACCTCTCTGAAAGCAGCGAGAATCCACGGCGTGGCGTCTACACCATCATGGAATGGCCCGCCGACGCCGAAGTGTCGCAGGAGTCGTTCCTTCTTGCCACGCCGAAGCCGAATTGGGCGCAACGCGTTTTTGGAGGCTTCGTGCATGAGTGTGGGTCGGTTCATGCAATGAAATGATGGTTAGAGTGCTTGAAGCCCCCTCTCAGTAGGTGCTGGTGCGTTGTGAACAGGCGGCCGTCAT
>JAFUDL010000478.1 GCA_017459225.1 Kiritimatiellia bacterium | reverse complement strand
TAGTCGTACTGCGAGATGACTTCCGTCTCCGACGGCGAGGGCGCCGTCGCAACAACGGCGTTGCGCACCTACAGAAGCTGGTCGTTGGCGTCGTAAGTCCACGAGGCAGTGAGGCCGTTGGGATAGGCGAGCGAGGACTTCAAGTCGCTGCCGGGGAGATAGGACCAGGTGAACGGAACGTTGGAGCCGTTGGTGAGCATCGTGGCAATCCGGCCGGTGGCGGCGTCGTAGCCGATGGTGGTCTGGCGCACGTTGTTCAGAGTGTAGCCCGCAGTGCGGCCGAAGGAGTCCCAGTGGCGGATGATTGTGTTTTCGCCTGCGGCGCCAATTACCGTCTCGTTCGTCAAGGAGCCAGAGTCGTCGTAGCGGAACGTCGTGACGCCCGCGGCGTCCACCGCGTTGGTCTGCCTGCCCATCGCGTCGTAGAAAAGAGTCACAGCGGGAGTGGCATCGGAATAGACGGTGTTCGTCAGACTGCCCCAGCCGTCGTACGAGTAGTCGGTGACGATGCCGCGCGCCCAGATGCGCTGCGAGAGCCTGCCGTCGAAGAGATAGAGGTTTCTATGGAATTGCGGTTTCACTGCGCGATATTATATCAAATTCACCTGAGACGCGCCAGCGCGCGTGACGTGGAGCGGCGAAGTATCTCCGGCGAATCGGGAGAGGTGAGGATCCGCTCGAGTGCGGGGCGGGCGGACTTCACACGGCGCTCGCCGCAGAGCTGCACGGCCATCGCACGCGCGGCAGGCGTGGCGAACGCATCGCCTGCACACCCCGCGAGCATGGAATCAAGCCGGCGTGTGTCGATCTGTACATCGAACGCGGACATGTCGGAGAGAGCGCGGAACGCGGCGGCCGCGACGATCATGCGCATCTCGCCTGCGGCGTCGAAGAGCGCGTCGCGAAGAGACTTCGCCTCGGCCGACTTTGGATTGTACGCGCCACGGCTTGACGGTACACTCAAAAGTCGTTAGGCTACGCTAGCAGATCAAGGCATTCATGTGCAATATGCCTTATCAAATTTCTCTTGTCAAACAAACAACGTGATATTTCATGCACAAATTTAAACCTTTCTTTCCCTGCCGCTTTCATAATTCGAAGAGCCAGCGTCAGCACACGCCAATCATCATCTGCAAGAAAACCAGACACTTCAGACACAACGTAGCTCAGATATCGCTTGTCTTTAATTTTGTTAACATCATCCAATATAGTCTCAAGAAACTTCCGTCTAATCCGATAGTCCTTAACATGGCAGTGTGAAAAAAGAAAATGTCTACATACTTCCAAGTTTTCATCATTCAAGATTCTTCCATAAAGTGTCTTTGGGATTCCTCGACAACAAGAAATAGCCGATCTTAGACACCAATCATCATAGCGAACACCAAGGCGATAGAACCTGCAAAGGAGTTTTTCTGGAAGATTCATCCGCACATAATCGTCAACAATTTCCGTACAAAGCATTTGCCAGAAAGAATCTTTTCTCTGTTCAGCCATCCGGACTATCTGAAGAATCTGACTCAAAGACAGAATTCCATCCAACACAAAGGAGTACCGTTGTTTTAACTGCGTTATCGCAATGAAGCGATTGTGCATATCCAGCAACTCATTCCAAGATGTAGCTCCATTGACGCAAAAGACTTCATTTTTTTCTTTCATTTAGACATACTTTCTGGGCCTTCGCAACTTATGGGGACAGTTCCCGCGTACTCCGCGAGGCGCGAGGGCGCGAGCACCTGCCTTACGCCGTTGAAGTCGCGCACCACGTCCACTCCCATTCCGAACGGAGTCGCGACGCGCCCCTGCGCCGTCCTGACGGACTCCAGCGCGCCGTAGTTGCCGCAGGCGTCGGGCGTCGCGTCAAACCGGCGCATCGTGCCGTCGCCCATGTGGAGCTCGTAGTGCGCGGGACTGGACGTCGTCGCCGCGCCGTCCGCCATCAGGAGCCGGTCTCTCCTGAACACGTCCCACGCCTCCGCGTCGAAGCGGATCTCGAGCGAGAGCGGCACGGAGCCCGACTCCGGCGTCGAGCTTCCAAGGTCCGCCTTGACCATCGTGCAGCCGTCCGACACCGTCTCGCAGCACCCGCATCGGCACTCGCAGTCCTCCGGCACCGGATCCTCCGGCGGCGGGTTCGCGAGCCACCCAGGCGACAGCGGCGCCGCAGACAGCGCAGACGCGAGAAGGAGGCAGCGGAATATGGAACCATGGCGTTTCATCGACAGACAACATTATACCACATTTTCCCCGCCGCGTGGCCGGACGGCGAGCCAGATGGACGGGACGAGAAGAAGCAGATCGCGGAGGATGGCGGGAAGCGGGCCGGAGGAGGACGCGCCGCCGAAGCAGCCGCAGGAGACGTCGAGGCCGCGTAGGGCGGCCTGGGAGAGGGCGATGATGAACACGACGAGCATCGCGGAAACCACAGCGGCGGAGAGACGCACCCAGTGACCGAAGAACAAAAACGAACCAAAGACGAACTCCGCAAGCGGAATGGCGAAGGCGAAAAAGGAGAGCGTAAAGTAGGGAAACATTCTGTAGCTCGAAAGAATATTTGTAAAGGTCGTAAAATCGACCAAGTTAATCAAGCCAGCGAGAATGAATATATATCCAAGGCCGATGCGACATAGCTTTTCTAGGCATCTTCTGACGGAGAAAGCACTTCGACACATACTGTCATGTTTACGATTCTCAGCTATTAAAAGGTAAACGACAGTTTGTTGACGAATAGTCAAAAGCGTATACACAACAACAATTGGCCAGTACGCAAGCAAGAAACATCCAAAATATATCCATCGTCTTTCCATATGTTTCCAATGAACCAATCTCCGACTTAAACCCATAACATCCCAACTCGGATCATACGTCGGATTATAAAAAACAGAAATGCGATCTCGATAAGAAACTCGTTCGAAGAGTGGCAGTCCAACCCTCTCCGAGTTCCCTCTTTTATGCAGCCGACCATATGCTTCGCTCAATCGTATGCTCCCCCTCCTCCTACACGGCATGCTTGAACTCACATGACTTACAACAAGTTGATCTTGCTCATAACCACCATGTTGCACCGCAAAAGGTAAAAGGAATGTCCAATAAATAGCCGGGTAAAGTAACAACAACATTATCCCAACCATTATACCTTCAAGAAACCTTGCCCACGGAAACCTTTCACTCATAACCTCAATCCTCTCTCATATTTTCTTGCCTAAACCTTGTTTGAAGGTTTGAAGATTATTCCTAAAGTTATCCACGTTTACATTCCCATGCGAAGCGCCAGCGGTGGGCTTGCTCCTATCTTATTTTCTTTATTGCAAAGTCAACTGTTACAACCCCTCCAACATCTATGGAGCCGTCCGCCGGCGCCACGTGGAGCATGTCCGAGAACGCGCCGCCGTCGCCCATGAACGGGCCGGCGAGAAAGTACGCGGGCGTGCCGGGAGGAAACGGCGAGAACGGCATGACCACCGTGACGGACTCGTTCGAGATCGACGCGAGCATGACGCCCGCCGCAACGTCGGCGCGGACGACAAGACAGAACGCAAGCGCCATCACGGAGGCAAGCGCAAAAGGAAGTTCACAGCTTGTTCTTGAGTCCATGGCGTAGTCCATCATGCGTCCAACGGCCCCACACCACTAGACGTGCACAGTTTATCAAATCCACACGTTTAAGTCAATGCATCAGAAAGCACCGTCTCGAGATCAACATCTTTCGTGCGCGTCTTGAGTATGAAGCCGCCGGGATGCGCGAAGAGCGTGTACGGACGGTCCGCGCATCGCGAGAAGTCGATGCGCGGATCATCGGCGCAGCGGAGAAGCGAATACCCTTCGCCGCGGCTGTCGCGCATCAGGAGGCAGGCTGGATGATGCTGGCGCGCCCAGGCCGACGAGCAGCGGGAGACCTCCTCCGAGAGGCAGTCGGTAAGGTCGGCAACAGGGAGGCCGGCGATTGTGCGCTCAACGATCTTCGGGCCTATGGAACGCCAGCAGCGGCGCGTGAGGTCAAGTTCGTTCGCAAGAGTGAGGGATAGTTTGCGACGGAGCGTGGGGTCATCCGCAAAGCGGCGGATCGCCCAGTCGGAGAGAGGGTTCGAGACGAGTCCGGCAAGTGCCTCGACAGGTGCTCCGAACATGGCGGCCGTGCGTGCGGTGCCGCATACGTCAATGTAGTTCCAGGCGGTGTACCATGGGCAGAGGGCGCGCAGCTCGTCATGCGCGCCAAGCCATTCCGCAAGGAGACGGAAGGCGCACTTTGGTTCGTCGGTGACGGCGCGCTGGTGGTGGTCGAAGTCGAGGCGCGCGGGATCGTGCACGCCGCCAACGTCCATCACGAGCACCTTCTCGGAGTCGAGTTCTTCTTGAGTGGGATTGCGGCGTTCGATAGGGGCGTCATGCGGAACGCCGAATGCGTAGGCGATTGCGCACGACATGATGTCGTCCATGTGCGCAAGGCCTCCGTGCACAACGATAAGCCGCACTGCGGCCAGACGCTCCGCCGCATCCATCTCAGATCACGCCCTTGATGTAGTGCTGCTTGAGCGCGCGCCACAGCACCACCCAGAAGGCGGAAAGCGGAATCGCCAGCAGCAGCCCCAGCATAGAGTGGAACACTACGCCCCAGAAGAAGAAGCTGAAGATCACGCCCGCATAGCCGAGGCCCGTCTTCTCGCCCTGGATGCGCGGCGTGATGAGATAGCCGTCCAGTATCTGCCCTGTGAGCCATACGGCCAGTACGCAGATGAGCCGCAAGGGCGAACCGCCATCGCCGAAGTAGGCGATGGGCAGCGCAATCGGAAGGCACGTCACGGTGCCGAAGAGCGGCACGAGGTTCAGCACGCCCAGCATGAATCCTATCACGAATCCGTACGGCAGGCCAACGAGCATGAAGCCCACCCCGTACAAAACGCCCTCAATGAGGCAGATGACCACCTGGCGCTGAAAGAAGCTCACGAGGATATCGAAGAAAGAGTCTATCTGGCGGGCTACAAAGCCCTTCGTCTCGTCCTTGAGAAACGGCATTTCGCGCACGTAGTCTTTGCCCGTCATCGGAGGGCGCGTGAGGAAGAACGCGAAGAAGATGAGCGCCACAAGGGCCGAACCGAGATTCGTGAGGTATTTGAGGAATCCAAATCCTGCCTTGACGGCATTTGCTCCATAGGTCGGGACAAATGTCGATCGGCAGATCTGCGTAAACTTCACTGGATCCACAAGGAACATGAGAATCTGGTCGTCTGGCTCCACGCCAAATTCCGAAAGCATAGTCTGTGCGTTTGGGTAGTGCACATTAACCCATTCGCTCAAGCGCCCCACGATGGTTGGAGCGGTCTTGAAGAGGTGGCGCACCTGCTCAACCGCAAATGCCCCTCCAAACCAGCACAGAACCCCCAGCGGAAGAAGCACCGTCACAAGCATGAGAACGAACGAGAGCATGGGGTTATGCACCTTTGCACGTATCCATTCGTAGTATGGCTTGAAGAGCATTGACAGGAATATGCCCGCAATCACTGGCGTGAGAGCCGGCGAGGCGAAGCGTATGAACTTGACGAGCACCCAACCCACTATGAGCACAAAGGCAAGCACCACGGCGAATGACAGCACCGTTACGCCTGCCGCAACCGTCTTCTTCTGCGATGGTGTGAAGTCGATCATTTCGCCTTCTCCTGCGTCTTTTCCTTCGCGCTCTCCCTGACGTAGTAGTGCTTCTCCATGCCGTAGGGAAAGTCAGTGGGGATGTAGTTTCCCACGTGGTCCCACGCAATCGCGTGGCGCTTCGTATGGCTCAGGAACACCCACGGACAGTCCTCGCGCAGTATCTCCTGCGCCTTGCGCCAGTAGTCTAGGCGTTCGGCAGGGTCGTTTGTGGCCATTGCCTTGTCGTAGAGAGCGTCGAACTCGGGGTTTGAGTAGCAGCCGTGGTTCGCGCCGGGCGAGCAGTTCTTGGTGTGGAAGAGCTGCAGGAAGTTCTCGGCGTCGGGATAGTCGCCAACCCAGCCCATCATGAACATCGTGGTGCGGCCCTCGTTGACGGCCTGCAGAAATGCGTCCCACGTCATATAGCGCGGCTCGAGTTTGATGCCGATCTTGCCGTAGAAGCTCTGCACGAGCTCGATCTCCTCGCGCACCTCCTGATTGGCGCGTCCGGCGGAGACGGATATCACGAGCCTGCGCCCCGTCTTGGGGTCGATGCCGTTGGGATAGCCCGCCTCGGCAATGAGCTGCTTCGCCTTCTCAAGGTTGTAGCTGTAGGCGAACGGCGTCTCAAGGCGCCCTTCCACTCCGGGCGGCACAGGGCCGGTGCTGGGAAGAAGGCGGTTGTTGCAGAAGCGGTTCCATGTGTCGAAGTCGAACGCGCAGTTGAGCGCCTGGCGCAGCTTCTTGTTCGGACCAAGCACCGGATCCTTCATGTTCACGCCGAAATACCCCACCTCCATCGACACGTGCGAGTAAAGGCGCACGCCTCTTTCGCGAAGCTCTGGCACAAGATCGCCGTCGGGACCGATCACAGCGTCCCAGTTGTCGCTTGCGATGCCGCGCAGCATGTCCACCTCCTTCGAGAGGAACATCAGCCACATCGTGGACGCATCGTCTATCACCAGATACTC
>JAFUDL010000051.1 GCA_017459225.1 Kiritimatiellia bacterium | reverse complement strand
TCGTCGAGCAACAAGATTGACGACCTCTTCCACCTCATCGACGACCAATACGTTGATACCGTGAACATCAGCGACCTCGTGGAACGCTCAATGCCACAAATACTGAAACAGCTCGACCCCCACTCCACCTACATCAGTGCTGCCGATGCTGAGGGCGGGAGATCCGTTCTGGGCCGGAGCCATGTACGACTTGATCAGCGCGCCCTTGCCTACGAGTACGGAAGGAATGTTGCCGTCGCTGCGCACATTGCCGATGTTGAGGTTGTTGTTTCCGAAGTCGATCTTGGAATCGTAGATCTCCACGCGTCCGCTCTTGATGACCTGCAGTCCGCTCATCGTGTTCTCAGAGTTGTTGGAGATGACGAGCGTGCCCTGGTCTGCGTAGATTCCACCGCCCGCCGTATATGCCATCTTGTCTATGAATGTGCCTTCACCTGTCGTGCCTATGCCGATGGCCTTCATGATGTCGCCTTCGCCAGATTCGGCGTCGATGCCGTTCGTGTCGATCGTGATGGAGCCCTTCCCGTCATCAGGGGCCGTGGCGTTGGCAAGAAGGTCGGCCACCTCGGCCTCTGTCCATCCGCCTTCGCCAAGCTTCACGCCGAGCTTGCCCGTTCCGGACACTGTGACGGTGCCAGGCTGATTGTAGCCAGGCAGCGCTGCTGCGGTCTCGAAGAGAATCGTTCCCTTGTTCGCCTCGGTGCCGCCCGTGTAGTCGTTCTCCGCGTTCGAGATGCGCACGATTCCGGAATCGTCGCCATCTGCGCTCATGAGCCTGCCGGTGCCTGTGATCTTCGCAGGCAGCACGCTGGTGACGCCATTGCCGGCTCCGACCTTTAGCGTGCCGACGTCGAGATTGATCTGCCCCGTAACGAGGTTCTGCGTGGTGCTGCCGGCGCGGTAGAGGAAGCGTCCGCCCGTCGCGCCGACGTAGAACGGCCACGTGATCGCGCCGTTGAGATTGTAGAACGAGAATGTCGAGCCGTTGAAAAGCTCGAAGGAGCCGTTGCCTTCTAGCGTTGTGGCAACCTCCATGCCAAGCGTACCCTCCTCCACGCGCATCTTGGCACTGTCACCGCCGGCATATACGGGCACGGAAGTCAGCAGAAACTCGCTGCCACCCTTCTTCGTGAGGACGTGTCCGTTCATGTTGAAATACGCCCCGCTGACTGTGTTGCGGAAGTCAAAGCGCCCAAGCGCGTTCACCGTCGCGTCGCCCGTCATCTCGCCGCAGACGAGCGCGTTGTACTGGCTCGTCGTGGAGGTATTGGCGAGCGCGCCTTTTCCGTTGTCGCCAGTACCTTCGAAGACAATCTTCGTCGCGCGCAGCCCAACTGCGTTTCCACCGGCGCCGGGCATGCCGACGTCGAGCGTCGCGCCCGAATCTACCTTGATCGTCGCCACGCCGTCGCCGAAGCTCTTGTAGGCGTCCGTGCGGCCGATGAGAAGCGTTCCCTCCTTGACCTCGAACGTTCCCGCGAAGTTGGGGTTCTCGTTCGCCACCGTGAGCGTGCCCGCGCCGCTCTTCGCGAAAGTGCCGGCTCCTGAAAGCGTCTGCGCGAGCGTGGCGTCGGCGTCGTTCGGCATCTCGACCGTGCCAGCGCCGATCGATATGGTCTTCATGTCCGTCCCGCCCGCCAGCTTCGCCACGCCTTCGCCGAACTTGACGATCTGATTGCTGTCGGCGGTCTTCGCCGCGACCGAGTTTACGGTCAAAGCGGCGCCGGCGTCCTTCACGTCCAGCGTCAGCGTGCCGTTGAGCGGCGAAACCACACCCTGCCCGACCGTGTCGCCAACCGTCATGTCACCCGCGCCGGAGTTGACGCCGAGCGTGCCGACCTTGAACGTCTCGCCGGAGGCGATGGCGAGCGTATGCGCGGAGGCGAGCCCGTTCACGTACATCGCGGCTTCGGTGATCGTCGCGCCGAGCGCGTTGAGGACGCCTTCGGCAGCCGTTGCCACGCGGTAGTTGGCCGTCGCGTCGCTCGCCACCGTCTCGCCCTTCGTCGCGAGGTCGGTCCATGTGACGGCGGACGCGTCGCCGAGTTTCGCCTGGCATGTCACCACGCCTACGCCGTTCGACGCCACCACGCGCCAGTACTTCTCCACCGTCGGGTTGTATGCGCTTGGAATCGTGTAGGACGTTATCCCGGGCTTCATGACCTCCACTTCAGTCCACGGCCCCTCGGCGGAGTCAGCGGAATAGACGTAGTAGCGGAGAACGTCGTAGGGATTCGTCCAGGACATCTTCACGTCAGACCCGTCTGCGACGATAGCCGGATCTGTCCACCGCGGCGCTGCGGCCCCCCACACGGAGAAGCCGCCGTATGTCGCGTTGTCGTTGACGCCTTCGAACGACATTTCGAGGAAACCTTCCGCATCGGCCGTCACGAAGCCTTCCGACACGTAGGGCGTGCGAACGTTGTGGCATGGACAGAGCGGATCATCGCCAAGGTCCTTGTTCGGGCCAATGTAGGAGCCGTTGACTTTGACGTAGAACCTGCGGTTGTTGTTGTCCTGCGTCTGCCAAGTCTCGGCAATGTAGTGCTGAAAGATATAATCCCTGCCAGGCTCGAATCCGCCCACCTTCACCTTGGTGTTGTTTCCGTAGCACTCAGTGCCCCACACCTCGTCCGGGACGAAGCCGTATTGGAAACCTGCAGGCTTGTTGGGGAACTCGATCAGAATGCCGTTGATGGTCTGGTTCAGCCGATGCGAGTGTCCGCTCTGGCTCGAGCGGAACACATAGTCAGAGCGAAAGATGCCGGCATCGTCGTTTGCGTTGTTCCCCGATATGAACGCATCCACCATCCCGTACCCACGTTCCGTAGGCAGCTGCGGGTACACTGGCGGATCATAGGCAAACGCCGCTCCGCCAAGCGCACACAGCGACAAAAGAAGACTCCGATAACGCAGAGGACAGCTTCCCCACGTTCTCAACATCGTGATTTTTTTCATATTGCTCCTTGCCTAGAAGGTTTGCCTAAACTCCAATAAATATTTTACCCTTTTTCCATCTGCGCAATCGTGAATCTCACGCAAAAATCACCGTGAAAAAGACGCGAGCTAGTTGCGCATTCGCTCATAGGTTTCTGGTTTCTGGTTTCTGGTTTCTAGTTTCTGGTTTCTGGTTTCGAGTTTCTGGTTTCGAGTTTCTGGTTTTAACAACTCACCAACTCCTCCACTCGTTCAGTTGGTCACCGTCCCATCATATATAGAAGGGTCTACCTTTTTATCACGACGAGTTTCGTTTTCATTTCAGCTTTCCGTTCCCGCTTTAGGGATGATCTTGAGAGTCCATGAGACGGGCTTCGATGGATCGAAGCGGTACTTCTCCATCGTCGCAGGGCCGACGCTCGCGCCACCCAACCCCGTTTGGCGCACGTCAAGGTTGAGGATGACGTCGCGCTGCGCGACAGGCGGCGCGTAGCGGCGAATCTGCAAGGTGTGCTTCTGCCATCCGTCGTGACGCGCGAGGAAGATATCCTCCCACCCAAAGTGCAGCGCCTGCATGAACAGCGGTTCTGACGCCTCGAAGCGCACGCCCGTCCCCGCGCCGTCGGTGAACTCTGCCCACCGCACGCCACTCTTGTAGCCGTTGTCCTGCGGCCGTACGTAATCAACGTACTGTTCCGTCACGCTCGATTCGTAGAGCCCAACGAAAGAACCCGTACAACGGTCGATGTAGTTCTCCCACGGACCGCGTCCGTAGTATTTGATGTGCTCAAGCGCGGGATCAAGCCGCATCGTGAGACCGAGCCGCGGCAACGCCTTGGGCATCACGCCGTAGGGCGTCACGGTGTTTTCCAACGTGAGGGAACCATCGGGACTGAAGCGATACGTACATTCGTGCTTGAAGCCACAGCCTTTCGTGCCCGTCACGTTGATGACGGCCTTCACGCAGTCGCCCGTCACGACAAGCGGCTCGGGATGGTACCCGAGCCGGACAAGCCCGGAGGCGAGGAAACTATCCTTCAGCCATTTATCGTTATCGACGAACGCGCGCACGCACGTGAGGTGAGGCCCGACCGGGACGCCCGGTGAAACCTCCTTCAAAACATCAACTCCCTTCATGGAGAGCCGCTTAAGCAACCCGCTCTTGCGGCTGAACACGGCCACCGTGTTCCCGCACGCGACGGTGAGGGTGTTGGCGGTTTCAGAAACGGATAGCGGCGCGCGCGGGGCGCGCGCCCTACCATCCGCTGCGGGTAGGGCGGTCGCCCCGCGACCGCCGCCCAGCGCAATCTGCTCTCGCGCGACAACCCAGCCCGCCTTCGCCCACGGCATGTCGCGCATCGTCGCAAACGACACATTGACGAATCGCTCCTTCTTATCATCGCCCTTCGCAATCGCCGCGTCAAGGCCATCCAACGTCACGTCGCCGCGCGACAGCGGTGCAACATGCGCAGACGCAATACGCCCGGACGCAACCTCCACGCCATTCTCCACGAGCTGCCAGCGTCCCTTGAACTCGTCCGCCCACGTGAACAAAAACCTGTTCCACAGCGAGAACTCTCCAGTGGCCTTTCGCGTCACCACGAGATTGCGGTGGACGTGTCCGACCTCGATCAG
>JAFUDL010000477.1 GCA_017459225.1 Kiritimatiellia bacterium | reverse complement strand
CTTCTCCTCGCGCGCCACCACAGGGCGCGGCGCATCAAGAGCGCGGCGTTCGCGCTTGGCGGCGGTCTCGTGTTCCTGATGGCGATCTTCGTGTTCGCGCCAAAGGATCTTTCGAAGGAGCTGGGCTCGCTGGACGCGGTGGAGGTGGCCGACCGAGTCTCCGGCAAGGCGCAATACCACACGCGCGTAGCGATGGCAATATTCAAGGACCATCCCTTCTTCGGCGTCGGCGGATGGGGCTATGCGCACTTCTGCCGCAACTACCTCACTGCAGAGGAACTCAAGCAGATGCAGACCGACGGCGGCGCCAACGTGCACAACGACTACATGCAGTTCCTCTGCGAACACGGTGCCGTGGGCGCAGGCGCGCTCGTGGCCGTGTTTCTGCTTCTCCTCTCGCCGATATTCTCCGACTGGTACCGACTACTCATGGGCTCGCGCTTCCTGAAGCCGGAGAAGGCCCCGCCCATGCCGCGCGCCATCTACTGCCTTCCCGCCGGCACGTTCTGGATACTCCTCGCCAACACGGCTTTGCTCATCCATGCCTTCGGCGACTGCCCCATGCGATGCGGCGCATGCCTTTCAACGTTCTTCGTCACGCTCGCATGCGCCGTTGGATACATTCCACGCGAAATTGAGGATGGTAAGTGACATGAACAGGCGCTCATTCTTTTCCGCCATTGCGGTGCCCCGCGACGAGTCCGGCGCGATGACATACCGCACCGGCGGAAACGGCCCGCGTACGAGCCTGCTTGGATACGGCTGCATGCGCCTGCCCACCGTAGAGGGGTCAAGCGCAAGAGAGGCAGGCGACGCCAAGAAGATCGATCAGGAAGAGGTCAACCGCCACGTCGACTATGCCATCGCGCATGGCATAAACTACTTCGACACCGCTCCCGTCTACTGCCAGGGACGCTCGGAGGCTGTGATCGGCGAGGCTCTTGCGCGCCACCCGCGCGAGAAGTGGCTTATCGCCACAAAGCTCTCGAACATGAGCCAGTCCCTGCGCTCATTCGAGGCGTCGAAGAAGATGTACGAGCAGTCGTTCAAGTTCCTCCGCACGGACCACATCGACTACTATCTTCTCCACACCGTCGGCCAGGGCGGCCCCGCCGGATTCGACGATCGCTTCGTCAAGAACGGCATCCTCGACTTCCTCGTCAAGGAGCGCGAGGCTGGCCGCATCCGCAATCTCGGCTTCTCCTACCACGGCGACGAGACCGGCTTCCGCCACGCGCTCTCCTACCACGAACGCTACCACTGGGACTTCGCCCAGATCCAGCTGAGCTACGTCGACTGGCGCCACGGCACCGAGACGGCGAAGTACAACCACGTCAACGCCGAGATCCTCTACAACCTCCTTGACGGGCTGAACATCCCGATCTCGGTGATGGCGCCCACTCTGGGCGGACGCCTGGCCAAGTTCAACTACGCCATCTCGCGCTGCCTTTCGCCGCTCGACCCCGACGCCACGCCCGCGAGCTGGGCGTTCCGCTTCGCAGGCTCGATGCCCCGCGTGTTCACCGTCCTGAGCGGCATGACGGACATCAAGTTCATCAAGGAGAACGTGAAGACGTTCTCGCCTCTCCGTCCGCTCGGCGCAAAGGAGTTCGCCGCCCTCGAGCGCGCCGCCAAGGCGTACCTCGGCGAGGATACGATCCCATGCAACAGCTGCGACTACTGCATGCCGTGTCCGTACGGACTCGACATTCCGGGCATTCTCGGATGCTGGAACGAGGCGGTGGCCGATGGACGCCTCCCCGACAACACCAGCGACCCCGACTATCCCGCGCAGCGCAGGTGCTTCCTCGTCGAATACGAGCGCGCCATGCCTCCTCTGAGGCGCGCCGACCACTGCATAGGCTGTGGACGCTGCTCGCCGCACTGTCCGCAGTCAATCGACATACCCGCCTCGATCCGCCGCGTCGACTCGCTTGTGGAAAAGCTCAGGAGAAACGGCCGTGTCTAATCCCCGCCAGTCTCTCATGCGCCGCCTTCGGCTGATGCGCATCTTGGTGGCCGCCTTCGTTCTGTGCGGCCTCACGCTTTCGTTCGCCGACTTCACCGGCGCAATTGCCTCGAATCTGAAATGGCTCGCGCGCATCCAGTTCATGCCTGCGGTGCTTGCGCTGTCTCTTTGGACGATTGCGGCAATCCTCGCGTTGACGTTCCTCTTCGGGCGCGTGTACTGCTCGTTGGTGTGTCCGCTCGGAATCCTGCAGGATTTGTTCTTTTTCTTCGGCCGGCTCTTCGGAGTGCGTCAGAGCGCAGCCGCGCCGGGTTCGCGCGCGGTGTTCAACGTGGTTCGCGGCGCGCTGCTGCTCGTCTTCCTCGCAGGCGGATTTCTCGGACTCCATTTCCAGTGGCTTGAGCCGTACGCGATCTACTCCCGGTTTGCGTCCGTAGTCGTCTCGCCTCTTGCGCGCATGGGCAACAACGCGCTTGCGGAATGGGCCGCACGCAATTCGAGCTACGCCTTCCACGCCGTGGAGTGCGTGGCGCCGGCGATGGCCGTGGTGGTGGCGAGCGCGGGGCTTGCGGCGATCGCCGCGGCGCTTGCCGTATGGAGGGGGCGTGTTTGGTGCAACACCGTGTGCCCTGTGGGAACCATGCTTGCGGGGGCTGCGCGCGTTGCGCTTGTGAAGCCGAAGATTGACGGCGAGGCGTGCGTGAAGTGCGGGATGTGCGCGCGTGCGTGCAAGGGACGCTGCATTGACGTTGAAAAAGGACGGATCGACCTCACGAGGTGCGTGGCGTGCTTCGACTGCGGGGCGGTCTGCGGAAAGGGGGCCATATCATGGTCGAAGTGAACCGCAGAGGATTTCTGATTGGCGCGGGCCTCACAGCCGCGGCCGCGGTGGCTGGCGACGAGAAGGTGATGGATGGAGGCCTTGCCGCGACGTCCAGACCAGGCGTGCCGACGCGCGAGGTGCCGTTGGTGCCGCCTGGATCGGGTTCGTTGGCGGAGTTCTCGAAGCGCTGCGTGGGATGCCAGCTCTGCGTGCAGCAGTGCCCGAACCTCGTGCTGCGGCCATCGACTTCCCTGCGGAGGTTCATGCAGCCGGAGATGGGATTCGACCGCGGCTACTGCCGGCCGGAGTGCACGCGCTGCGGCGAGGTATGTCCGGCCGGGGCGATACGGCGCATGAAGGCGGAGAAGAAGCGCCTTGTGCACGTGGGGCGGGCGGTGTGGCATCGCGACCGCTGCATTGCGGCGCAGGAGGGAGTGAACTGCAACGCGTGCCTGTGGCATTGTCCGGCCGAGGCGATAAAGCTGGTGCCGATGGACGAAGCGAATCCGAAGTCCGCGAAGGTGCCGGTGGTGGACGCCGAGAAGTGCCTTGGCTGCGGCGCCTGCGAACACCTCTGCCCGGCGCGTCCCATGCCCGCGATGACTGTGGAGGGCCTGAAAGAGCACCGTGTGGACGCCCCGAAATCTGACAGGGATGTAACCAAAGCGGCAGACACCAAAAACTAGTTGCGCTAGTGCCGTGAAAATGAGATAATATCCCAAATGGCAAAACAAGTGACAGTTCTGGGCCTTGAAGGCACTGTGCCACGTGGAGTAAGTCTCGCAGTGGAAGGCGAGCATCCACAGCGCGGCGCTGAGGACTTCTGGCCGCTGACCGCCGCGGGCGACCAGCCGGGCGAGGAGAAGCCCGAGGCGACGGCGGGAGAAGACGCTCCCACGGAGAACGTGGCGGAGGAGGATAAACCCCTCGCGCGCGCGTTCCGCGCCGCCGTCGCGAAGTTCGGCACGCGCGAGTTCACTTTGTCCTTGCCGCTCTCGCGCCTTCTGGTGAAGATGGTGCGCCTGCCTGCCGAGGCGCGCGACGACCTCGTGGGCGCGGCGCAGATGGAGCTTGATTCGATCTCCCCGTTCCCGGACGAAGTGCTGATGCCTGGCGTGGAGGTGGCGGCCGAGACTGACAAGGAGATTCTGGCCGTGGTGGCCGCGCTCCCCGAGGCGGCGTCCGCCGAGATCAGCGAAGCGATGTCCGCCGCGAAGGTGCATGTGGTCCGCACCGACGCCACTGCGTTCGGTTGGCTGCGCTCGCTCTGGCCGCGCATCTGCTCGGGCGGAGGCACGGGCCGGCGCGTTGTGCTGTTCGACCTCGACGATGGATGGGACCTGATTGTGCTGGACAACGGCGCGCTCTCGTTCATGCGCGGCATCGGCCGCGTTACGGGCACCGACGAGCTTGCGCGCGAGGTGACGCTGAGCCTGCTGCAGCTTGGCGGCGCAGGCGACGCCGACGAGGTGGTGCTGTGCGTTCGCTCCCATGCGGATCCGGCGTTGATCCAGCGCCTCGGCGCGTTCGGCACCGTGCGCGAGGTGGTGGTGGATGACCCCGTCGCCGGCGTTGAGGGCGTGGCGCGGCGCTCGTTGGAAGGGGCGGCGCTAGACGTCACGCCGGAATCCTGGCGCGAGGCGCGCATCGAGCACCTCTTCCGCCGCAGGCTCACGACGTGGATGGCCGTGGCGTGCGGAATATGGGTCGTCGTCATGGCCGTTCTCTTCGGCGTTGACGTGACGTACGACTTCATGACCGACCATCAGAAGGCGCTGCAGAAGGACAAGCGTCACGCTGCCGCCTACAAGGAGGTCTCGGCCCTCAAGAGCCGCGTTGAGCTTATCCAGCGCTACGCCGACCATGCGCACGGCGCGCTCGAGGTGTTCAAGACGATCTCCGACGCGTTGCCGCCCTCGCAGGACATGGTGTTCACATCCTTCCGCTACCGGCGCGACGAGAGCGTGCGCGTGATGGGTTCGGCAACGGAGCGCGAGGATCTGCGCACGTTCATGGACAATCTCAACAACGCCTCGTTCGAGGACGCAGAGGAGGGCGAGAAGCTCTTCGCAAAGGTACAGCAGTCAGGCGGCGAGACCGTCTCGCGCAAGGGCGCCATACGATTCACCATGGAGGGCTTCTTCCATGCCGACGACGAGGAGAACGCCCCGAAGAAGAATGGAGGCGCGAAATGAGCATGGCAGGAATGTCGCGCCGCGACAGGACGATTCTCGCTGTCGTCGTGGTCGTCCTGATGTACGGCATCGCGGCGCTCATCTGGTTCAGCGGACGCGAGGCCGCATGGGCGAAGTCGCGCAAGGCGTACGAGAACGCGAAGAAGACGCTCGCCAAGGAGAACAAGCTCATCTCCGAGAAGGCCGCGTGGCAGAAGAAGTCCGAGGAGATCAGCCTGAAGATGCCGATGGCCGCGGAGGACGAGTCCACCGAGACGCGCTGGCAGCGCCTTCTCGAGAAGATCGCCGCCGCGAACAAGGTGGAGATCAAGGGCGAGCAGCCAAAGCCAGAGGAGGAGCATGGCGGCGTGTGGGAGATGCCCATCGAAGTGCGCGTGGAGG
>JAFUDL010000476.1 GCA_017459225.1 Kiritimatiellia bacterium | reverse complement strand
CCCGTTACGGATACAGTCTGGACGTTATTGGGCGTGGAACATGGCGGATAACCTTTGGCGCTGGCCAGAATATTCAGTTGATTGCAAAGGGTGCTGATTTCTGCCTTTCTGGAAGCAGTGCTGTTGTTGATCATCTCGCGCAAGTGTATCATAGTTTGATGTGCAATAATGGCTTGCAGTTGTCCATAGGTCAAGTTCCTGAGAGGATAGAGGAAGCATGCCGATTCGTGCAAAACACGTCGCAGGAGAAAATTCAAAGGCTCAAAGAGACGTATTCGGCGAAATTGAAAGAAATTCAAAAAGGCGGATTTGCAGAAATTGAAATCTTAGCGAAGCGGCGTGTCGGACAAGATCTTCTCCGGGAAGAACTCTTGCGAGAAAGAGGACATTGCGAGATATCGGGAATAGCTGATCCTCAATTATTGTGGGCAAGTCATATTAAGGATTGGGCCGCAAGTAATGATACAGAGAAGTATGATGACGAGAATGTCTTGCTTCTGGCTCGGAACTGGGATGCTCTCTTTGACAAGAAATACATCTCTTTCGACCCTGAGACGGGGAAAATGATAAAGTCCAAACGAATAGACGAGGAAACGTTGCGAAAGTTTGGTGTCCCAGATGATTGGCGTGAAAGTGTGTTCATTCCAGTCAATACAGTTCGACGAAGGAAGTATCTTCGTTGGCACAACGAACTTATGGCGGCAGAAGATGCTAATTGTGCTGTGAAACATAATGTAGAGGATTGATCATAGTAGAAGTCAACAGAAACACAATGAATGGAGCCTGGAACGAACTGCACGATGGCGGGAAGGGAGTGCCGGAGTAGAAGCTGCAGGATTTTAACAAGGTTATTGTTGTCATTGTCCCTCCCAAGTCCGTTTTCATTTGCAACGCCTACATGTCTCGTTCGATTGCCGAATGGAAGGCTGATGAAAGTGGAGATGTGAGTATGGAAGTTCTATATGGAACAGGGAGACGATACAACGCAATACAAATTGATTAATAAGATGTCAGCCGTTGTCCTGCCGGATATGGGAATTATGGTGTTTGGCGATTGGAATCTTATTGGCAGAACAGACAAAAAGGGTTCGATCAATAAAAACTGGTGCGATCAAGAACAACGTCGGCAAAGATAGGCCACGACGCCTCCGCAGAAATTTTGAACTTTTACACAGTTGACGGGCGCAAGGGCTGGCGCACAGGCGGAAGTTTTGGTATAATTCGCAGTATCAGGTAAGCATTGAAGTTGAAAGAGGCAGCATATGAAGAGAACAAACGCAGAAGAATCAGGAAAGAAGCCAAATGATGAAGTGCGCGCTGTAAAGCACAAGGAGAGGGACGTGCCGATTGAAGAAGAGGCGGCGGCACGTCTGATCAGGAATGACGCGCGTAGTTCTGAATTGTTCGTCAAGACGCGCACAACGCTGCTGCGCCGGGTCAATGCCGGCGATCAGGCCGCCTTCACGGATTTCTACAACATCTATTGCCCTGCCATGCTGAAGTATCTGGGGCTTTATGAAGGTTCCCGCAAGGAAAGGGACCAGTGGGATATCGTGCAAACGGTGTTTGTAAAATTCTACAAGGCGTTCGCGTTGGTGAAAGATCCAGTGACGGGCAAGAAGCGCATCCCGAGATGCATCTTTTCCATCTTTGGCGAGCGCAAGAACAAGGCGACGGGGAAAACATATTCGATTAAGTTTCGTCACTACCTGATAACATGCCTGAAGAACGCGGTCCGGACAAAATGGCGCGCCGACACTAAAAAAGGGACGGTGAACGTTCTCTCGCTCGACTCAAGAATTCAAAGTAAGAATGATGGGAAAGAAAGGCCGGTGGTGGATCTTGTTTCAGACGAGATGGCGCATCCTGAAAATAATGCGCGCGCCAAAGAGGACAAGGAACGTCAGGCTGCAATCTGGGATATCTGGCAGGCGGTGACAAAAGGTGTATTGCTAGACGAGGCGCTTGATGACTGCACACGTGACGTCATCTACCAAAGCCTTGCCAATAATGCCAAGGCGGCCGATCTTGCGGAGAAGTGGGGCATTACCGAAAACTATGCCTACCAGATCAAGCATAGGGGATGCAAGATGGCGAAGAAGGTCACCCGTGCCATTTTCGAGATGATTTCCGAGGCGGACGTCGACATTGACGAAGAGGCCGCGCGGCTTTACAGGGTAGTCGCCTCAATGAAGCCGAATAAGCGTAAGCATATTGACAAGTTCATGATCGAACTCGCCAAGGAACTACTCGCCCAACGCAAATAAAGGAGATACATGGCGTCCTTCGGGAAGATTCTGGAGGTGGACGGACGTGAAGTCTTTGTCTTGGCGCCCGAAACAGTTGTCAAGGGAAAGAAGGATTCCTATACGGTAGTGGGGCGCATAGCCGTCGGCGGGTTCGGCGCCACCTACAAGGTCCGCAGCAAGAGTGACAATGTGCTTGCCGTGCTCAAGATGTCAGCCGACGTTCAAGGGAATGAGTTCGGCGGAGATCGCATCCGGCGTGAGGCCTTCGTAATGCGGCGGTGCGGTGTGGTCGATTCCAGGTTGATACCTTGCGTGTTTGACGAGGGCAAGATAAAAGGCCGACCATTCTTTGTGATGGAGAATCTGAAGCGGCTTGAGTGGTCTTCCAGAGGAGACGACAGGCTTGGGCTGCCGGATACCGAGGAGCGGCGCAAGGCGTTCTTCGTGGCGTTCATTGAAAGCGTCAAGGTTGTTCACAACGCTGGATTCGTCCATTGCGACATAAAGCCCGACAACATCATGGAACGGTTTGATGGATCTCATTGGCCGATTCTGATCGATTTTGGGTCGGCGCACCCAATTGAGGCGGAGGCGGCGTTTTTGCAAGAGAAGCCGACGGAATGGATTAATCTGACCTCGAGGGAGGGCAAGGTCGCATACACTCCTGGATATTACGCACCCGAAGATGCATTCACCATTCAGAAGGACATCTTCGCAATTGGGCAAGTGATTCGAGATTCGTTCGATAAGGACGTCCCCTTTGAATGGATGGAGATCATTGGCCGCTGCATATCCCGCAAGGCAAAATATAGATATGACTGTCTCGATGATCTGAAGAGAGACATTGAGAAGATAGAGAAGCTGCGCATGAAAAGATATTGGGGAATGCGAAATGAGAAGATTGTCGAGCAGCGTAGAGTCGAGAGATCGCTTGCGAAGGCGACTGTCATGAATGTTGGACAGGATGTCATACCTTTGCAGGACGAGAAGATGTCAAATGAGGAGCGTACGGTATTACGTGTGGTTTTCCCTACGGACAAGCGTCTACATTACATCATGGACACCCCACTGAGGCTTAATGAGAATACGATCTTGATCATATCAGGCGAAGGGATACTGGAAGCTGATGTCAGGGGGCCGTCGTCGTCGGTGGTAGTGCTGCAGAACTATGCCATATTCCACAATACATCCGTTGAACTGCCACCGGAGAATGATTTGACATATGTCATAGTGGGACCTGGATCGTATTTGAATTTCCCGAACTTGAAATCAGACCAATACTGGAAATTCTTTCCTGGCCGAAAGCGCATACTGCGTGATATCGATGCGACCACTTCATTCCGCTTTGGAGGCCCCACAACGTTCTCGGGTGTCGAAGATGAGACGTTGCGGGCTATATCCGAAAGCAGCATGCCGCAAAGCTACAAGGGCGTGCTTTCTGATTTCTTCAGCGGCAGAAAGTTCACGGTCGAGCCGAAGTGATATCCGCCCATTGTCGGCCGCAACAGCCATATCGCCGTCTGACAATTCAGCAAGGAGAAATGGGATGTCATTAAAAATCTACTACAGTGATAGAATCGAAGACCTTGCGGCGCATCTGAAGGATAGGTTGAGAGAGGAACGGCAGAGCGGCGATCCTTTCACCTTCTCGCAGGTGGTCGTGCCGAACACGAACATCGCCAAGTGGCTGCAGATACGCGTGTTTGCCAAAGAGCAGGCGCTTTGCGCGGGTATCAAGTTCCCGTTCAGTGAGCAGCGCCTCACCGAACTGATGTCGGCGAATCTCCCCGAAGGAACCCCGTTCTCGCTCCTGCCGGACAACGCCTACGCGAACGCGATCATGGCGGCGCTCTTGAAGGCTGACCACCCAGAATTCGCGCGGTTTGCACCATTCAGGGCGTATGTTTCCGGTGGGGATGGTGCACGGCCGCTTGAACTCACTACGCAAAACGCTGCCCGGATGGCATGGCAGTTGGCTACGACGCTGGCGAACCTCATGGACCAGTACGAGGTTCGCCGTCCCGAAATCGTGGAAAGATGGATTGCAGGGGGTGACGGCGGGCATGGGGAGAACGAGGTCGAGGCGGGTGAGGCGGCTCTTGTACGCGCGTTGTGGGGGCCTCGGGGCGCGTTCCCCGACGGGGGTGATCGGCTTTCCCTCAGGCAGCTCTACGACAGCGTGAAAGACGCTCCCCCCAAGGGGCCGGCAGAGCGCATCTACTTCTTCGGGCAGTCCACTTTGTCGCTGCTGCAGGTGAGGATCCTCGTCTGGCTCGCCCAGACCCACGAGATCGTGTTCTACCACAACAACGTCTGCCTCGAGTACTGGGGCGACATCGAGACAAAGACGGAGCGCATCAGGAAACTGGGCAAGGCCCAGGCGGCGAAGGAGGACATCGATATAGAGAATCCGCTTCTGCGGCAGTGGGGCGTGGCAGGACGCGAGACGATGCGCCTCCTGGTGGAGCTGGAGGAGGAGAACGACGGACGCATCGACTTCGAGTGGACGTGCGTGGCGGATCCGGGGCGCGTCCGAGCGTCTACGCTGCTCGGGACAATCCAGGAATTGATCTGCCGCCGCACAGGCCAGGCGGAGAAGATGCCGCAGGACGCGTCGCTCCAGATTGTCGGCGTGCCTGGCATCCGGCGCGAGGTGGAGATGGTGTACAACGCCATCATCGGAAGCGTATGGAAGCCTAATGGATCGGGCGAGCGCCCATGGGACGAGTGCGAGTTCTCCGACATCGCGGTGCTGGTACCCGACATGGCGACCTACCGTCCGGTCATAGAGGCGGTATTCGATGCGCGCGACGATGTGCCGTACGGGCTTGTCGACACAACGGCGAGCGAGGACAGCAAGTTCCTCGCGGGCTTTCTTGCGCTGGCCGACCTTGCGCGCAAGGGGCTCACGCGCGAGACGCTGTTCGCCGTGCTGGACAACCCTTGCGTGCAGGCCGCGTTGAAGTTTTCGGCGGACGACGTGGCTGACTGGAGGAATGTCACGGAGGAGATCGGTGCGTTCGACGGGTTCGAGACGCGAGAGGATGAGTCGCTGTTCAACTGGGATTGGGGACTCTCTCGCCTGCGGCTCGCAAGGGTGGCGAGCGATGAGAGGCAGGAGGTGGACGACGAGATCCCACTGGTGGCGGGCGGTGGGGACTCGGCATTAAGGTTCTCCGAGATCGTCGAGCTGCTCTACAGGAGGGTAAAGGAGGGATTCAAGGGGCCAGCCATCGCGTCCGATTGGGCGCGTGCCTTCAAGGGGTTGATGGGCGACTTCCTCGCCGTGCCTGAAGAGAGCGCGCTCGAGGGAACGGTCCGCAAGCAGATCCTGCTGACGCTCGACGGGCTGGACATGGTCTCGGGCGAACTGAGCGGCGAGTTTGTGATCGCGGCGGTTGAGCATTTCGTGGGCGGCATCTCCTGTCGGAAGGGCGGCTATCTCACGCATGGCGTCACCATCGCCGGACTTCAGCCGATGCGCCCCGTGCCGTTCAAGCAGGTGTTCGTGCTGGGGTTGGGCGAGGGAGGTTTTCCAGGTCGGACGGGGGTGTGCAGCGTGCTGGACGTGCGCGGCACGGGCTGGCACCTCGGCGACGTGACGCTGCCGAAGATGAACCGCTACCTGTTCCTTGAGACGTTGATGTCCGTGCGCGACAGACTTGTCATCTCCTATCCGAACCGCGACATCGAGAAGGACGCGGAACTGTTCCCGTCGGGGCTTGTCCGCGAGCTGGAGGACTTCGCGGGGACGATTGTGGAGACCGGCGCGTTCAAGGAGTTCAAGAACTATCCGTTGCTTGAACGCGGCGAGCGGAACATGTCCAATGCGCCAAACCCCGTTGGAGACGTCGTCTGGTCGCCGACAGATCCGCAGGCCGGAATCCTACCGACCTATTCGCGAATTGCACGCATGATCGCAGGCAGGCGGGACGTCCCCGTGAGCCGCCAGGATGCGGATGCGCAGGAATGCGTTCCTTCCGCCGAGACGGCTCGGCGCGAAGTGTCAGCCCATGAGCTGGCGGAGTTCCTCAAGTCGCCGTTCAACGCCGTGATGCGTTATCGCTTCGGCATAGCCATCGAAGGGTATCGCGATACGGAGCTAGATATTGATTCGCCGCTTGGCATCGCCGAAGGACCGGTGGAGTGGGGCCTGGAGGGGGCGTGGCTAGAAGGCGAAGGCGATTCGGACGGCCCGTTCCGCACGCTGCAGTTGTCGGGTCAGGCGCCGAGGGGCTTTCTGGGCGACTTCGCGAAGGAAAGATTTGATGCGGGGCTGGCTGACGCAAAACAGGCGTTGTTGGCGTTCGCCGCGTCGTTCGGCTTCGACGGCAGCGCGGACAACACTTCCAGGCAGAATCTTCCCGTCACAATCGAGCGCGGCCGAGAGCCTGCGATCAACGTGCGATACACGTCCGCCACGCCGAACTGGCATGAGGATGGCACGGAAGTGTCCGTTCTAGTGACGGGCTTCCTCAAGGACCAGAATGTGAAGTTGCCGCCTGAAAGGACACTCGAGCCGCTTCTGGGGTTTCTGATGCATGTCGCGAAACAGGATCAGGACCATGGCGACTACACGTTACGCGTGGGTGTGATTTCCATCGGAACCGGCGAGACGGCATGCTGGCGTTGGACGGTGACGCCCGTCGATGCGCGCGACTATCTGGATCGCCTGACGCTGAGATATCTGACGTATCTGGAAACACCGCATGGAGTTGACGGATATGTCGACTTCGCCTACAAGAAATTCGCTCGGGCGATGTCGGAAACGCAGCCAGGCCCCGATGGCGGCGTCGACTGGGAAGATGTGCTGTCTCGGTTGACGGCCGAGGATTACAATTGGGGCGGGGGAGGATTCGACAAGAGCCTCGTGGTGGAACAGACCGTCGAGAAATACCGGCGCGACCCCACCGCGGACGAGCTGAAAGATGTTTATGTGGAGAGCTACCTGCTTCCTCTTGCTGGAAAGAAAGAGAAGTCGAGAGAGGACGAGGCGGAAGGAGGTGCGCAATGACGCCGAACAGGGATTTCATCGCAAAGCGCCTTGGCGGCAAGGATGCCGTGTGGAACAAGCTGCTATACGACCGGGACGGCATCATCGAGGCGTCCGCCGGAACAGGCAAGACATATGCGCTCCAGAGCATTGTGCTGAAGCTGGTGTCGGACGAGACGCATCCGGTGGCCATCAAGAATATCCTGCTTGTCACCTACACCGAGAAGGCTGCGGGCGAGCTGAAAGACCGCATCCGCACGATCCTCCAGGATGCGAATTGCCTTCCGTCCGACTTCGATGAGGCCACGATATGCACCATTCACTCGTTTTGCCGCGAGCTGCTCACGGCATACGCCTTTGAGAACCGTGTGCCGATGGAGATGGACATAGGCTGCGCCAACGGCGACTTCATCCACCGTGCCGTGCGCGCCGCGCTGCTCGGCGCCGCGTTCAAGGCAAGCTACGGCGAGACCTACGCCGCGTTCATGCAGGCGGGCGGATTCGGTTCTACGGAAGGTCTTGTGGGAGGGGCCGAAGTGAAATTGAGCGAATGCGCGATGAAGGACGAGCCTCCGCCCGAGCCGCCGCACCTCGACGGGGCGATGCGTACGACGCTTGTGGAGATTGCCGCATCAACCAGCCTAGACTTTGACGGCATTTCGATCCATGGCACCGACCGGCCGAAGTTCCTCGATGCGTGCGAGAAGGTGCGGACGTCGATTGATGGTCTTGGCGCGGGAGGACTGACTGACTTTGTGCTGTCCGTCATCAGCTGCGCGAATGGCTGCGTGTATTTGAATCCGCGTGTGACCGGCATGGGAAGGGGAACTCGGCTGCAGGACGTTCGCCCTGATCTCAAGCGTTTTGCGGAGATGGTGCAGGACGTCTATGGAATCGTTGCGAGCCAACTGGTCGGCGATCTTGTCCAGTGGGCGTGGCCGGAGTTCAGACGGCTCAAGGACGAATCGGCGGCGCTGACGTTCGACGATCTCGTCACGCGCGCAAGCCGCGTGATTGAAGAGGAGGCGGCGCACGAAGAGTCTGGTGGACGAAGCGCGCTTCTGGAGTCGATCCGTCGCCGCTACCGCATCGCGCTCGTGGACGAGTTCCAGGATACGGACAAGATGCAGTGGACTATCTTTTGCCGCATCTTCGGCGCCAAGGCCAACCGGATGGAGGGAGATGACGTGCCGGCTCCCAGACAGGGATTTCTCTTGGTAGTGGGCGATCCAAAGCAGGCCATCTACGGCTTCCGCGGGGCGGACGTGGCGACTTATCTTTCGGCAAAGGAGGCGATTACCGTTGGAGATGGTACGCAGCCCCCGCAGATGCTCAATGCGACATACCGCTCCGCGCGTGAACTCGTGGTGGGGTTCAACGCCATTTTCGGCGAGGAATCCGGCTGGTTCAACGACATGACGGAAGATGACCGACGCATTGACTATGCCAAGGTTGACTATCCCGAGGACAACGCGCGATTCGCTCGCCTGGTTGATCTCACAGGGCGCCCAGCGGTGAATCTGCTTGAATCGCTGCCGTACCAGTTGCCCGACCTGCCCAACAACAGGGGTGGATACGGCAACATGGGGAAGTGCCTGTCGGTGTTCATGGAAAACGCGGCGCTGGAGATGAAGCGTCTGCACGATCTGCCAGTTGCCTACAAGACATATGACGAGAAGAAACAGGCGATGGTGGATCATCGCTTCGACTACGGCGACATGTGCGTTCTCGTGCGCGGCGGAGGTGGCGCGCGAATCGTCAAGCGGGTATTGGCGCAGCACGGCATTCCATACGCCCACTACAAGGAGCGGGGGCTCTTCGCGACTGAAGAGGCTGAGGCGCTGCTGGCGCTCTTCGACTTTCTGGCAGCGCCGTCGCGGACCGGCAACCTCGCGGCGCTTCTTCTCACTTCCTTCTTCGGCATTCCGCCTGGCGATCTAGAATCCAGGCTTGCGCGTGGCGACAGAGAATTCTCGGAACTCGTGGAGAAATGGCAGGAACTGACGAAGAACCGCAACTGGAACAAGCTCTTCGAGAGCGTGATGGACGATACGTCGCTCGCGCACCCGGTTATGGGCGATTACGAGTATGACCGCCGCTGGATGGCGATACGGCAGATGCTCGACAAGCTGCTGGAGGCGAAGGGACGGTCCGCGCTTGTCATCGATGAGTTCGCCGGACTTCTCCGTTCATGGCGCAAGGACGACCAGAGCGCGGGCGAGGACGGTTCGCTTCGTCAGAAGGAGAGCGAAGGCGACCGCGTGCAGATCATGACCATGCACGCCTCCAAGGGACTTGAGTTCGGCGTCGTGTTCGTCGCGGCTGGCATGGGCAATGTGAACAGCGACGAAGTGAACGACGAGAAACGCCTCCTCTACGTGGCCTTGACGCGCGCGGAGCACAAGCTGTATCTGCCATGGACGAAGTGGAGTCCGCATCTGCGGGCGGGGAAGCCGGAACATGGTCTAGGCAGTCGCGGTTCCTTCTTGTTGGGCGAGGGATGCCTTTCACGTGGAATCAGGACGCTGTTCAAGGAACCTGTCGTTGTGGATTTCGGCAGGGATGAGAGCGCCCTCGACGCCGAGACGGCGGCATTCCATGCGGGAAGATCGCACTCTGGTGTTACCGACCCGGTCAAGGGCGAGGATATCGGCAGGGCGGGTTGTCCTCAAGCCGCTGTTCCCATGATCTATAACATCGGCTACCTAAAGAACCGCACGATGCAGTGGGATTCGTTCACGACGTTGAACGGGCATGGAAGGTCGCAGCGGCTGGTTCCCGATGCATCAGGCGAATTGGACGAATTGCGGATCCCTTGCGTAAAAACGAAAACGCTCCTTCCGGGAACCAACGTGTCCGGCATCGTTTTTCACGAGATCATGGAGACGTTGTGCGGGAATGACGACGCGGCCGACGAGATCGGATTCACCATCGGGAAGCGCACGCTGGACGCGGCGATGTCCGACGAGAACTTCGCCGAAATCGTGCGTCACGCGATGCGTGCGAACGCGCTCGGCAACCAGATTGCCGACGACGACTCGACGGAGCTGACGTTGATGCGGATGGTGTGGAACGCGCTGAACACGGCGCTCGCGTTCGGCGAACGGACGTTCTTCCTGAAAGACATCGCGCCATCAGACCGTCGCGCTGAGGTCGAATTCGTGTTGGACGAGGAAAATGTTCTGGGTGCGGATCTGCCGCCGCTGGGCGGTCGGCCAAGAGACGGCGTGTTCAACGGCTCCATTGACTTGTTGATTCGTCCTGACGGCGAGGGTGGTAGGGTGTATATCGTAGACTGGAAGACGAACACCTTGGACGACTATGGCACGCAAAGCGTGTCGGCGGCAATGGAGGCTGCGGGCTACCCTCTGCAGTTCAAGCTGTACTCGCTCGCCGCAAGCCAGTGGCTTGGCGAAGACGCGCTTGCCGGCGTGGCCTATTTGTTTGTGCGCGGCGGCGAATTCAGGGACGCATGGAGCGGCGTTTACGCGCGTGCAGCGGATGAGGCATTCATGGATGATTGCCGCACGGCCGTGTTGGCGGCGCTTCCTCATTCGACAATGGCAGACTAAGGAGGCGGCACTTATGGAATTGGCAGTGAACATTCACAGACTGAGCCTGTTCGGCATTCCGGACGGCAATATGGCGGGTGACGTGGGCCTTGTGCGGAAGATACTCGCGCGCCTCCTGGAGACGGATTCTATTTCGCTTGCCGAACTGCAGACGGCGCGGGACATTGTAAAAAAGTTGGACGACGTTCGTGCGGAGGCCTACCTCTTCCTTGCGGCGATGTTTCTGTCGCTGCATGGCGGAAACACGTTCCTGCGCCCGGAAAAGGGCGTGGCGCTTCTGGATGCGGGCGGATATCTCGACCCGCCGGGGGATGGCGAGTACTCCAACGCGGGCTATCATGTAGACGTGCAGGAGACATGGCCGGAAGCAGTTCGTGCGGCGAAGCCGATCCAAGGCGAATTCGTGATTAAGCGCTTGGATATTGTCGGCGAGTGCTGGTTTTTCCAGCGGAACGCCGTCGCGGTGGATGCTGTCTCCGCAGGGCTGTCAGAGCGTGCGGACGAGCAGGACGGATGTCCAGGGCTTTCGTCCGATGAGCTGGCAGATGCAATTGCGTTCAAGAACTTTGAGCTGAACGACGAACAGGTCAAGGCCGTGAAGACTGCGGTCTCGCGGATGTTCACGGTAGTGACGGGAGGGCCGGGAACAGGCAAGACGACGATCGTGTGCGCCATTCTGCGCGCACTCATGAAGCGTGGGCTTGCGCCGGAGGAGATTGCGCTTGCGGCGCCCACGGGGCGCGCTGCGCAGCGGATGGGCGAGGCGTTGTGCAACCAGTGCGTGAACGCCAGGGATCTTGATGAGGCGACGCGCACTCAGATCGAGGCGCTGAACGGCTGTACGATACATTCGCTACTCGGTGGGTTCCCGCCGAACTGGAAATACACGGCCGACAACAAGCTGCCGCTCAAGCTAGTGGTGGTGGACGAATCTTCGATGGTGGATATCCACCTGATGAAGGCACTCGTGGCGGCGTTGCCGTCCGACTGCCGCCTCGTGCTGTTGGGCGACAAGGACCAGCTGCCGACAGTCGAGGCGGGG